>JAESTF010000345.1 GCA_016763795.1 Flavobacteriales bacterium | reverse complement strand
CTCATTTTGGGGTGGTGTATGTACAATAAATTATAAAGTAAAAACAATGAAAAAATCAATAATTAGCGCCTTAACAATTTTGTTAATGACAACAGGAGCTTATGCAGGTAAAGATAAAATATCATTAAAAGAAAAAATTGAAAAAAGTAAAACAGTAAAAATATTTTTTAGTGTTAGGGATATTGTTGATGCGGAGCACGAAAGGAAATTACAGCAATTAAAGCCTAAAGCGAAAACTGATATTAGAACGAATATGCCTGAAGCATTTTCTAGCACTGAAATTAGAAAGAATGTAATTAAAGCATTAAATGATGGTTTAAAAGTTGGCGAAGCTTTTGTTGAAGGAGATATTTCTTCATTACCAGTATCAGATAAAAAAAATACAAGCTATAGGGATTTATCAAAATTACCTGATGGGTTTTATGCTATTATTGATATTTACGGGGAATATACACGGTTTTTAGAGCGGAAAGAAGTAGGTGGGAAGACTGTGTTTGAAGCAACCAATAGGATGGCGATTAAATCACATTTATTTTTTTATGAGGTAATAGGCGGGAAAGTTAAAAAATATGGAAGTATGTTAATGAAATCGGGTGTTTTGTTAGGTCATGCTAGTTCGGCTTTAATAAAAACAGATAAGTTAGAAAATTTAGAATACATGGAAATAAATTTTCCTGCATCAGAATTGTTAGAAGGTTTTACAAAAACAATGACTGAATATACGGTTGATTTTGCAGCAAGAAAATTAAAGAAACACAATAAAGTAGTTTCAAAAAGAAAATAATTACTAGAGAAATTTAAAAACAAAAACAATGAAAAAACAAGTGAAAACATTATCGGTATTGGTATTAGCTACAGGTTTCCTTTCTACAGGATGTAGTAAAGATGAAGAAAAGCCAATCGTTACAGTAGAAAATTTCGTAACATCATTAGCAGAAAATCCTGTGATGGGACAGTATGTAGGGCATGTTAATTCTAGTATAGAAAACGCAACAAGTGTTGGTTATTATTTTACACCAGAGCATACTGGTATAGGAGAACATATCGCTATGGATAGAGCCACAGGAGAGATGACTGTATCTAATCCTAGTTTTTTTGATTTTGAACAAGTAACGTCAATTTCAGGAACTGCTGAAATATCAGCTTTTGATGGCAAGGATAATGAGACTAGAGTGTCATTTTCTGTTACCGTTAATATTACTGATGTAATAGAAACGACACCTCCAACAGTTTCAGTTCAAGAACGTTTGAATGGAGGGGAAACTCCAATTGATATTTATATTAGTAATAATTCTTTACTAGATTCTTTATATGGAAAGACTTATGCTGGAGGATTGATTGCTTATTTAAATACAATTGGAGGAAATGGATTTGTTGTAGCTTCTAATGATCAAAGCACTGCTCTTATTTGGGATCCTAATCAGCCAGCAGGTTCAGGTACAGCAGGAACAAATGATGCGATAGGAAATGGACCTTTAAATACTAATGCAATTGTTAATACGATACTTGCGGGTAGTTATGCTGCTCAAGCTTGTAATGATTTAGTCTTGAATTCTTTCTCTGATTGGTTTTTGCCAAGTAGGGATGAGTTAACAGAAGTGTATAATAATTTACATTTAAATGGTTACGGAAATTTCCAGAATATTAGTTATTGGAGTTCAAGTGAAACACCAACTGCAACTATTGTTTGGTATCGTAAATTTGATACAGGGCAAGAAGGAATGGGGGGTTCTGAACAACTTTTTGGGGTAAGAGCTGTTAGAACATTTTAAATCAATATGTATAATATAAAAAAGAGCCTTGAAATTTTTCAAGGCTCTTTTTTATATTTTAATAAGTGATAACTACTCGAATTTTTCAGGTTAGCAATATTCATTAAAAGCTTCTGCTAAATTTTCAGCAATCATTTCAGCTGGTCTTCCTTCAATGTGGTGCCTTTCTATACAATGTACAATTTTACCATCTTTAAATAAGGCCATACTTGGTGATGATGGAGGATAAGGTAACATATATTTTCTTGCTTGAGCAACAGCGTCACTATCAACACCTGCAAAAACAGTAGTAATTCTGTTAGGTTTTTTATCGTTAGTAATCGACATTTTTGCAGCAGGTCTTGCATTTGCAGCAGCACAACCACAAACAGAGTTAATAATTACTAAAGTCGTTCCTTCAGCAGTTATTGCTTCATCAACTTGTTCAACTGTTGTTAAATCTTCAAAGCCCACAGAAGTTAATTCTTCTTTCATTGGGGTAACTAATTCTGGTGGATACATATATTATGTTTTAATTGTTATTTATAATGATTCAAAATTAAGCATTAAAGCATTGTTTTCTCCGTTTACCGAAAATATGCAGCAACTTGCCTAAAAACTGTTCCGTATCGAAATAGGCTAACTTACATTTGAACTATAATTTTAAAACATACAACTATGAATTCAGAAGAAAAATATCAAAAACACATCGAAAAAAAAGGGAAAATATCTAGAGAAGATTACCATAAACGAAAAGCAAATAAACGATCTTTAATGGGTATTATTTTTATAGTAGTAGGAACTGCTTTAATTGCCAATAAAATGAACATTATACCGGAAAGTATTAGCGACATTATTATTTCGTGGCAAATGTTATTGATAGGAATCGGAACGTTTAATATTGTCACGAATAAAAACTACAGTTCAGGGTTAATTTTAATCGCTTTGGGTACATTTTTTATTTTACCAAAAATGTTTCATATTCCTTTTGAGGTAAAAGAAATGTTTTGGCCAGCAATATTTGTAGCAATAGGTGTAATAATGCTAACGGTGAAAAACAGGCATAAAAAAACAGGTGACAATGAATCTTTGGAGCATGAAATAGACATGTTGACACTGTTTGGTGGCGGGAATAGAAAAATTACTTCAGACCAATTTTTAGGTGGAAAAGTAACTAGTATTTTTGGAGGAAGTGAAATTGATTTAACAGGAGCAAAATTAAGAGAAAATGAGTGTGTTGTTGATGTTTTCACTATGTTTGGAGGTGTAGAAATTTCTGTTCCAAGAGGGTGGGAAGTTCAGGTAGATGTAACTTCAATTTTTGGAGGCTTTAATGATAAAAGAGGTCCGGTTGAACCTAGCTCAGATAACGATAAGAAAACTCTAATAATAAAAGGTTTTGCCATTTTTGGAGGAGGAGAAGTAAAGAGTTACTAGGAAAAAGAGTTTAAAGTTTATCAAGTTAAAAAACTTCTTTTAACTTTAACAAATTAAGTTAGCATGTTAAACCCAATAACAAGCAATAGCAAGTATACGATAAATTACGCATTAGTGTGGTCCTTAATTATAGGGGCTCACTTTGCGGTTTTACACTGGTATTATGGTTTGTCGGTAGGTATTTCGTCTGCAGATAGTTTATTATTTAATGTGTTTTTTGCATTTTTAGGTATTAGCTTATGGAACTTGGTTCGGTATGGGAAAAGCAATCAGAACTTTGTTAACCTTTTTATTAGTCATATAGTTTCTTCTTTATTGATAATAGGTTTTTGGTTAATTAGTGGGTATTTAATTTTAAGATATGCAATATCTGATGTTCATTATTTATCCTTTTTAGATAGCTCTTTCCCTTGGCGAATTATTAGTGGAATATTTTATTATTCGTTATTTATTTTGGTGTATTATGTGGTGGTGTATTATCAAGATATTCAAAGTAAGATTAAACAAGAAGCCAATTTGAAAACATTAATTAAAGAGGTAGAACTAAAGGCTTTAAAGAATCAAATTAATCCTCATTTTTTGTTTAATAGTTTAAATTCTGTGAGTTCGTTAACGATTACAAGCCCTCAAAAAGCACAAGAAATGATTATTAAACTTTCTGAATATTTGAGGTATTCATTAAGTAATGAAGAACAACAAATTACAACATTAAAAACAGAGTTAGATAACATAAAGCTTTATTTAGAGATAGAAAAAATTCGCTTTGGAGATCGATTAAGTTTCCAGTTTAACTGTGATGATAAATCACTAAAATCAAGCATCCCTGCAATGATTTTACAACCTCTTTTTGAAAATGCGATTAAGCATGGCGTATATGAAAGTGTAGAAACCATTCATATTAAATTAGATTGTGAGGTAAATGACCAAACATTGAAAATATCATTACAGAACGATTTTGATAAGGATGCAAAACAAACAAAAGGAGAAGGTATTGGATTAAAAAACACTAGAGAACGGTTATTCCTAATTTATAAAAAGAATGATTTATTAATGATTGATAAGTTAGAAAATCTATTTACAGTTTCCATTAAAATTCCACAAAATGACTAAACAAACAGCAATAATTGTAGAAGATGAATCTTTGGCTAGAGATTTAGTTAGAAATTATTTATCTACTCAAAAAAGTATAGAATTGATTGGTGAATTTGCTGACTGATTTTCTGGGCTAAAAGCAATTAACGAATTAAAGCCAGACATTGTTTTTTTAGATGTGCAAATGCCAAAGCTCACAGGTTTGGAATTGTTAGAATTGGTTGAAGGGAATCCTCATATTATTTTTACCACTGCTTATGATGAGTATGCGATTAATGCTTTTGATTTAAATGCAGTAGATTATTTGTTAAAACCATTTTCTAAAGAACGTTTTGACAAAGCGTTAGATAAGGTGTTTCAAAAAATAGGAAGTGGTAAATCTTCAGATAATGTAAACCAACTTAAATCACATATTTTAGAGGGTAAAGTACTGGATAAAATTGTTGTAAAATCGAATAATAATATTCATGTAATTCCTTTAGATGAAGTGTTGTTTATTGAATCGGAAGACGATTATGTGATGATACATACCACAAAGGGAAAGCATTTGAAACATCAAACCATGAAGTTTTATGAGGAAAATTTAGACGCTTCAAAATTTATTAGAATTCATCGTTCTTACATCGTGAAAATTTCAGAAATTAATAAAATTGAGAAATACGGAAAGGATACCTATCAAGTTGTACTAAAAAATGGAACAGATTTAAAAGTGAGCCGTTCTCGTTACCAAGAATTAAAAACTATGTTAGGAATTTAGGTGTTGATTTGCTAATCGCGTTTTTTCTGAAAAAAACTTTTTAATAAGTTGCTAGACTCATTCTCCATTAATCCTTTTATAATTTTAGTTTTAGGATGTAACAAATTTTCTTGGTGTTTCGCAAACCCTCTTTTTTGATCAGAAGCACCATAAACCACTTTTTTCAGTTGAGTCCAGTAACTTGCTCCAGCACACATTACGCATGGCTCAAGTGTAACATATAGCGTGCATTCGTTTAAGTATTTTCCTCCTAAATAATCGGTTGCTGAGGTGAAAACTAGCATTTCTGCATGAGCAGTTACATCGTTTAATCGTTCAGTCATATTATGAGCGCGAGCGATAATTTTATTGTCACAAACGATAATTGCGCCCACAGGAACTTCGTCTTCATCAAAAGCTTTTTGAGCTTCTTTAAAGGCTTCTTTCATAAAATGTTCGTCAGAAAAAGCAGATAACATTTTAAATTGTTTCAGGGTTAGATTTGTTCTATAATTTTAAGAAAATAGACCAAACTATATAAATGATAATGATTGTTGGCATTGCAACAATATTAGTTAGCGCTAATAATCCTAGCCATAAAAATAGAAAAGTCAGCGGTAATTTATTTTCCGACCATTTTAAATTCTTCACTTTTAAAGAAAACATTGGAACTTCTGCTAGCATCATAAAAGAAAGTGGAATGCATAATAAGAGTAGAATTAAAGGGTTGGAAACAATAGGATTTACAATACTGTTAACATTAATCACTTTTGGAAGGTTTGGAAATAGATAGAGTAACGTACAGAAAATATAAAATCCAGCATGGGCCGGAACAGCTAAGCCAATAAATGACTTTGTTTGTCTCGTATCGATATTAAACTTGGCTAAACGTATGGCAGAAAAAATTGGGATTAAGAAAACTAAGTAATGTAGCCAAGGAAAATCAATTAAAATTTGAATTTGAGCAGTTTCTTGAGCCATTTTTGTTACTTGGTACATTAGCATTGCTGGTGCAACACCAAAAGCAATCATATCAACTAATGAGTCAATTTCTTTGCCAATAGGATTATTGACCTTTAATGCGCGTGCAGCAAAACCATCTAAAAAGTCAGCAACACAAGACCCAATTAGTAAATATGCGGCAATAGCTAATTCTCCTTCAAAAGTTAAAATAATAGCTAAACAAGCTAGTATTAAACTCAGAATTGTAATTGCATTTGGAATTTGATTTTTCATAAACTGAATTATACAGCAAATTTAATTATTTAAAGTAGAAACAATAATTTAGTTTAAATTAAGTTCATGTGTAACGAAAGATTGCTTTAATTACGCTATTTATTTAAAAAAGGGTAATTTTCGTACCAATTTTAATGATATTAATGAAAAGGATACTTTTTTTTATTTTTCTTTTGAGTGTTATAAATATTTTCTCTCAAACCTCTGCGCCTAAATTTAGTAATGAATTTTTATCTATTGGTGTTGGTGCTAGAGCTTTAGGGATGTCAAACTCTTATGTTACAACTGTAAATGATGTTACTGCGGGGTACTGGAATCCTGCAGGGTTGGTTCAAATAGAAAAAGATTTTCAGGTAAGTTTAATGCATGCCGAATATTTTGCTGGTATTGCAAAGTATGATTATGGAGCTTTTGCTGCTAGAATTGATAGTGCAAGTGCATTTGCATTTTCTATCGTCCGTTTTGGTGTAGATGATATTCCAAATACAACAAAATTAATTGATGCTGATGGAAATATTGATTTTGATAGAATTTCTTCGTTTTCTGCAGTAGATTATGCCTTTATGTTTTCTTATGCTCGAAAATCTAAAATTAAAGGGTTAAGATATGGAGCAAGTGTTAAAATTATTTATCGACAAGTGGGCGAGTTTGCAAAAGCTTGGGGATTTGGTTTAGATGGAGGAATCCAATATGATTATAAGAAATGGAAATTTGGTTTAATGGCAAGAGATGTTACTTCAACATTTAATGCATGGACTTCTTCTTTGGATCAAGAAACCATTGAGGTGTTTATAAGAACGAATAATGAATTGCCAGAAAATGGAATAGAAATTACTTTGCCAAAAGTAATTTTAGGAATTGGCAGAGAAATTAAGATTAGCAATAAGTTTGATTTTTTAGGAGAAATTGATTTTGATTTGTCAACTGATGGGAAAAGAAATGTTTTGATTACTGGAGATCCTGTTAGTATTGATCCCCATATGGGCGTTGAGTTTGGTTATAGCAAAATGATATTTTTACGGTTAGGTGTTGGAAATTTTCAAAAAGTAACAGATATTTTAAAAAATGATAAAATCACATATCAGCCTAATTTTGGTATAGGAATAAAGTTTAGAGGAATAACGTTAGATTATGCGTTTTCTGATATTGGAGATCAATCAGATGCACTTTATTCAAACATATTTTCGCTGCGTTTCGATATTAATAAACAAAATTATACTCAAAAGAGGTTTGAGTAAGTCTTTAATTTAGGATTAAAACATAGTTAATGTTGTATTTAGCTTGCAACTATTTTGTGTTTAAATGCGTATTTGTTATGATGAAGTAATTGTATTTTAGTTTGATAAATTTCAAAAAAATAAATCTAAAATTTAAAAAGTCAGTATTTCTAATTTTGTTATTAGGAGTAGCAGTATTTGCTTATTCTCAGCCATATAATAATAGTTGGATAAATTACTCTCAGAAATACTATAAATTTAAAGTCGCTGAAACTGGAATTTATAGAATTGATTCTATTGCTTTGGTAAATTCAGGAATCCCACTCTCAACTATTGACCCACAAAATTTCCAATTATTTGCTCGAGGTGTAGAAGTGCCTTTGTATATTAAAGGAGGGAATGATGGAGCTTTTAATGGTACTGATTTTATTGAGTTTTATGGAGAGTATAATGATGGGTGGTTGGATGAGTTACTTTATGGAAGTGTTGCAAATCAGCCTAACCCTTATTATAGTTTATTCACAGATACAATTAGCTACTATTTAACGTGGAATTCATCTATATCAAATAATCGTTTAACAATAGAAACGGACACTAATTTTTCTTTTTATACGCCTATAAATTATTTTAATAAAGAATCTGTTCAATATTACACGGTAGGAGCTCAGGCAGGAGGTGTTTTTAGATATTATGACGGAGAATCTTTTGCTGGTGGAGCACTTTCTATGGGTTATGTTCCTACAGAGGGCTGGTTTGATAATTATTACTTATTAGGAGCAAATAAGACAAAGAATATACCAACACAAAATGCTTACATAGGTGGACCAAATGCAGTTGTAGAAACAGTTGTTTTAGGTGAATCAAATTTTGCAAATTTAATTTTAGATCAGCATTTAAGAGTTAGTTTAGGGTCAATCCAGTTAGACTCTGTGTTTGCAGGGTATCAAAAAATTAATATTCAAATGAATATCCCTATAGGAGATATTGGAGTAGCCAATACTTCAATAAATTTTGAAAGCATTAATGATTTGGGGGCGGGGGCTGCTAGGCAAACAGTTTCGTACATTAAAATTAATTACCCTCACACAATGGATTTAGAAGGGAAAGTGACTTTTGACAATTTATTTTTAGAATCGCACCCCACGGAAGCGAAATCATATCTCAATTTTAATAATTTTAATTCATCGAGTAATGTTATTTTTATGAATTAACCAATAATAAGAGAATTGATGTAGTCTCTTCAGGTGTAAACCATCAATGTTTGGTTCCAAACTCTTCATCATCATCTGTTCAATGTTTTATTAGCTCTGATGGAGAAGTAATTAATATTACATCATTATCTGCTATTAACGGAACAGGAACTTTTGTTGATTATGGGGTAAACCCAATAGACACGGCATATGTCATTATAACACATCCAAGCTTAATGACGGAAGTCAATGATTATGCGAATTACCGATTAAATCCAATTAATTTAAATACAGAACCTCAGAATGTAGTAATTTATAACATAGAAGACTTGTATGATCAATTTTCTTACGGAGTGGAAAAACATCCATTTTCGATTAGAAATTTCATAGATTATATATCAGATACGTGGATAACAACGCCTAATTATCTTTTTTTAATAGGAAAATCAGTTAAGCCAAGTGAATCAAGAAAAGATGTAAATGAATTTCATAATAACCTTGTGCCTTCTTTTGGCGATCCAGCTTCAGATCATATGCTAACATCAGGATTAAATGGAACATCCAAAGAACCCCTTATTCCAACTGGTCGACTAGCAGCAAAAAATGGAACTGAAGTAACATGGTATTTAAATAAAATTATTGAACATGAGAACCCAGCACCTATTAGCTCCACTGCTTCTAATGATTGGATGAAAAAGGTTTTACATTTTGGAGGAGGAGCGAGTGCTGGAGAACAACAGTCGTTTGTAAATTTTTTAAATAACTATAAAAATATAATAGAAGATACGTTGTTTGGAGGGAATACAATTTCGTTTTTTAAAAATTCTACAGCGCCAATTCAAACAACATTAGCTGATACAATAAAAGACCATATTGGGAATGGGGTTGCATTAATGACATTTTTAGGACATGCATCAACATCTGGAGGGTTCGATCAAAATATTGATGATGTTAATTTGTGGCCAAACCAAAATGGTAAATATCCTTTTTTGTTAGGATTAGGATGTTTTGCAGGAGATATACATACTGCCCCAGCAAATAGTACCAGCGAAGAGTATGTTATTCATGATCAAAAAGGAGTTATCGGTTATTTATCTACGGTTGGTTTATCTACAGTTACTTCGTTAAATTCAGTAGCTTCTGAATTTTATAAAAATTTAGCGTATATCAAATATGGCATTAGTGTTGGTCGCCAAATTAAAAACTCAATAGAACAAGGACCTGTTAGTTATCAAACAGCTTCTGCGTTTGCATATCATGGAGACCCTGCTGTAAAATTAAACTTTTTTGAATTGCCAGATTATATGATAGAAGCAAGTACCGTTACTTATAACCCTACAATTGTTACATCAGATATAGATTCATTTGATGTAAATGTGTTGGTTTCAAACTTGGGAAAAGCGATAAATGATACCATTATTTTAGAGCTAGTTAGAAATTATCCAGGAACTTCTTTTGCAGATACAATTTATACAAATTTTTTTTCTGGGACTAATTATCAAGAAACAGTTTCATTTCGACTTCCAGTTGATGTTGTCAGAGGCTTAGGCTTGAATAGTTTTAAAATTACTGTAGATGCTATTGATGCTGTTGTAGAGGGGTTTGAAACGAACAATGTGGTAAATCAATCATTAAATATATTTTCAGGAGAAATCATACCAATATACCCTTATGAATATATGATAGTGCCAGATCAAGGGGTTACACTAAAAGCTTCTACTGCATTTCCATTTGAGCCAATAAAAGATTATGTATTTGAAATTGACACCACAGATTATTTTAATAGCCCAGTTAAAGAAAGGATTACAATTAATCATGCAGGAGGAGTTGTTTCGTGGTCACCATCATTATTGGTTTCAATGCCAGATAGTACTGTTTATTTTTGGAGAGTAAGTAAAGACTCTGTAGATGCAAATGGGTACAGTTGGAGGATGAGGTCATTTCAATATATCCAAGGAAAAGAGGGTTGGGAACAAGACCATTTTTTTCAGTTTGAAAAAGATGATTACCAGTTTGTGAAATACAATAGACCTACAAGAAATTATTCATTTGTGAATGATCTTAAAGAATTAAAAGTGGTGACTCATGGTCAAGCAGGTTGGGCTGAAATAGGTCAAATAGCATATTTTAAAGCTGGAGCTTATATTGAAGGAAATGGAGTAGGAACGCCTACAGCAATTCATGTTGCAGTATTAGACTCAGCAACATTAGAGCCTTGGTCAATAGATGACTGGAGTGTTGGTCAAGCGAATCCTAGTCCGAATAACAAAGATTTATTTTTTGTATTTAGGCATAATGCCACTCAAATGGCAGCTTTGGAAACATTTATTAAAGATACTGTTCCAAGTGGTAACCATATATTAATTTGGACTTGGTATATTGTAAATCTTAGTGGCTTTTCTGATTCGATTCCTGCAAGTTTAAGAACTGAGTTTAGCAATATGGGAGCTTCTCAATTGCCAACAATACCTAATTTGTATCCCTTTATAATGTATCATCAAAAAGGAAACCCTGCCTCAACTATTGAAGTTATAGGTGATTCAATTACGCATAAAAATTTATTGTTATCTAAAGTGGTAACAACAAGTGCTAATTTTGGTAATATTTTTTCTGAAACATTAGGACCTGCAACAAGGTGGGATTCATTATCTTGGAGAGTAAATACCTTAGAGTTTCCTTCTACTAGAGATAGCACCGTATTAAATGTTTTTGGTGTTGATGCGAGTGGAAATCAAACGCTTTTAATAAACAGTTTGCCAACCGATTCAGGGGATATTAGAATTACTAATCAAATAGATGCCTCACTTTATCCATATCTAAAACTAAATGCACGTTTGTCTGATGATTCGTTATTAACCGCTCCTCAATTAGATCGTTGGCAAATAACTTATGCAGGTGTTCCTGAAGCAGCATTAGACCCAAGTATTTATTTTTCTATACAAAATGATACGGTTGATGAAGGAGTGGATATTACGGTTTCTATAGCAGTAAAAAATATTAGTAGATATGATATGGATAGTTTATTAATTTCATTTGAGGTTTTAGACAGGAATACAAATATTCAATCTTTGCCTTATGTGAGGCAAAAGCCTTTACTTGCTGATAGTATTTTTATAGCAACTTTAACGTTTTCTACTGTTGGACTAGCTGGTCTTAATAGCTTATTAATAGATGTTAATCCTAATAATGATCAATTAGAAAAGTATCATTTTAATAATGTAGCACAAATCCCTTTTTATGTTAATGCAGATAAGATTAATCCTATTTTAGATGTAACTTTTGATGGAGTTCATATTCTGGATGGGGATATTGTTTCTCCAAAAACTAATATTGTGATGGAACTGACAGATGAAAATCAGTTTTTATTATTAAACGATACATCGGCTTATGCTGTTTATATAACTTATCCAAGCGGAGTAGAAGAGAGAATTTATTTTTATTCTGGAGGGTTAGAAAAAATGCAATTTATTCCTGCGGCATTACCAAGAAATAATTCGAAAATTATTTATCAAGGAAGCTTTTTAGAAGATGGAGGGTATAGGTTGAGAGTTCAGGCAAATGACAGAACGGAAAATCGATCGGGTAGTTTTGATTATATTATAGGCTTTGAGGTGATAAATAAATCTACAATCACAAATATATTAAACTATCCAAATCCTTTTACAACCTCTACAAGGTTCGTATTTACGTTAACAGGGAGTGAAATACCAGATGTATTTAAAATTCAAATTATGACAATAACAGGTAAGGTGGTTAGAGAAATTCATAAAGATGAATTAGGAGCAATAAATATTGGTAGAAATATTTCGGAATTTGCTTGGGATGGGACGGATACTTATGGAGATAGGCTTGCTAATGGGTTGTACTTATATCATGTAATTACTAAAATTAACTCAGAAAATATAGAACATCGTGGCAATTCTTCTGATAATTATTTTAAGAAAGGTTTTGGTAAAATGTATTTGTTTCGATAATTTTTACTCTTTTCTTAACTTTAGAAAATAATTTACTTTCCTTTTTTATACAATAAAAACTAACATTTAGCTGTTTACAATTCTAAAGGTGTTATTTATTCGCAGTAATCCTTAATCGTAATTTAGCTTAGAATTAAATTTTCAGAAAAATGTTACAAAATTTTTTATTACAAGTTACTGTTGGAAATACACCTGTAGTGGAAGTTGCAGAAGCTATTGTTCCAGAAGAAAAAACGCTTACAATATGGCAATTGGTTAGTTCTGGAGGTACTGGTGGAGCAGTTATTATGATTACGCTTTTAATTCTTTCAATTTTAGCTGTGTATATTATTGTTGAACGATTTTTAGTGATTAAACAAGCGAGTAAAGAGGATGAGAATTTTATGAACCAGATAAAGGATAATATTTTAGATGGTAAAATTGATGCAGCAAAAGCTTTGTGTAACTCTAATGCTTCTCCAATTGCTAGGATGATGGAAAAAGGAGTTAGTAGAATTGGAAAACCATTGAGTGATATTGGCACGGCAGTTGAAAATACTGGTAAAATTGAATTAAATAAATTAGAAAAAAACCTATCTACATTAGCAACAATCTCTGGTGCAGCACCTATGATAGGGTTTTTAGGAACAGTAATAGGAATGATATTGGTGTTTCATAAGATGGCTGCTGGTGGTGGTGGTGTAGATTTACAAACACTATCTGATGGGATTTTTACTGCAATGGTAACAACTGTAGCGGGACTTATTGTTGGCATTATGGCTTATGTAGGTTATAATACCTTAGTAGCTAGAGTAGAAAAAATTGTTTTTATGATGGAAGCTAGAACAATGGAATTCTTGGATATTTTACACGAACCTGCAGTATAATGGCGATAAGATCTAGAAATAAAGTCACAACAAATTTTAACATGTCGAGCATGACCGACATTGTTTTTCTATTGCTTATCTTTTTTATTATTGCGTCAACCTTAATAAGCCCTAATTCCCTAGATGTTGAATTGCCAAAAGCAAGTCATATGGCCCCAAGACCTCAAACGGTTACGATAGCAATAACCAAGGATTTAACGTATCATGTAAATGATAATGAAGTAAGTAAACAAGATATAGAAGCTCAAGTTTTAGCGTTGATGAAAGGAGAAGAAAATCCTGGGATTATATTAAAAGCCGATAAATCTGTGCCAATTGAAAATGTGGTAGTAATTATGGATATCGCCAACAGAAATAGGCTGAAACTAGTTTTAGCAACAGCATCAAAATAATTTATGGAAATGCTTTTTTAAAGCATCTATTTGATAAATGGAAATTGTAAAAGATAAAAATAGCAGATCAGGGTTAATAGGAACTATCTTAGTTCACTTATTACTGTTGCTTATGTTTCTTTCTTTTGGAATGAATTACCAAGATCCACCAGAACCAAATGAAGGCTCAATGATGATTAATTTTGGGACAAGTGATGAGGGTTCTGGAGAAGTTGAAGCTGAAGAAGCTGCAAGCTCAACATCAGAAAGTGTGTTGCCTTCAGAAAATGCAAGTGCTGCTGAAGAGCAAGTGTTAACTCAAGATAATGTAGAAGCTCCTGTTGTAAGCTCATCAGAAACACAGACAGAGGAAACTGTACAAGAAGAGCAAGTTGCTAGTCAGAATCTTTTAAATGCATTAAATGCAGTTAATAACTCTCAAAATACGACTGAAGATGGAAATCAGGGTGAAACAGGGAATCCTGGTAATCAAGGAGATCCGAATGGAGATCCAAATACCAATGGGAATAGTAATGTTGCAGGAGACGGGATCGGCTATAATCTAGGAGGTAGAGGGAAAATAAGTTTTAAAAAACCCAATAATCCAACCCAAAAAGATGGAACTGTTGTAGTAGAAATTTGGGTAAACAGAGATGGGAAAGTAATAAAAGCCAAACCTGGAGCAAGAGGAACTACTACTACAAATACTATTTTACAGAAAAAAGCAGAAGAGGCAGCTTACAAAGCTAAATTTAAACGAGATGTAAATGCCCCTTTTGAGCAAAAAGGAACCATGACTTTTGTTTTTATCCTTAACTAATGAAATCCTATTTTGTTGTACAAAATAGTAAATTGAACTATCCCGCACCTGATGCGGGATCTTTATATTTATAAAAGGAATGAACTATCAACAAACCTTAGCTTATTTATTTACACAATTACCAATGTACCAACGAGTAGGAAAAGCTGCTTATAAGGTAGATTTAACAAATACTCATTTGTTATGTAAGTTGTTGAAGAATCCTGAGAACAAGTCTAAATCAGTGCATGTTGCTGGAACTAATGGTAAAGGTTCAACATCACATATGTTAGCCTCTGTTTTACAGGAGGCAGGATATAAAGTAGGGTTATATACCTCTCCTCATTTGAAAGATTTTAGAGAAAGGGTTAAAATTAATGGAGAAATGATTCCTGAGAGCGAAGTAATTAATTTTGTAATTAATTATAAGACGGAATTTGAAAAAATTAACTTATCTTTTTTTGAGTGGACTGTCGGTTTAGCATTTGATTATTTTGCAACTCAAAAAGTAGACATCGCAATTATTGAAACAGGTTTGGGAGGAAGATTAGATTCTACCAATGTCGTGATTCCTGAGGTTTCTGTAATTACTAATATTGGAATAGATCATACTCAATTTTTAGGTGATACATTAGAAAAAATAGCAATTGAAAAAGCAGGAATTATTAAGTTTGGTGTGCCAGTAGTTATAGGAGAAACACAAGCCGAAACTAGCATTATTTTTCAAGAAAAAGTTACTGTGGTAAAAACTTCAATTCAATTTGCGGATAAAGCTGTTAATGAAATTTTTCAAACTGATTTAAAAGGTGTTTACCAGCGTAAAAATGTTAAAACATGTATAACCACAATTAATACTTTAATTGAAAAAGGTTGGAAGATTTCTCAGGAAAATATTGAAAGAGGTTTGCAACATGTAGTAAAAAATACAGGGATTTTAGGCAGATGGCAAATACTTTCTAAACAACCTTTAATAATTTGTGATACAGGACATAATGAGGAGGGTGTAAAAGAAATTATGAGTCAGATAAAAACGATGAAGTTCGATAAGTTACATGTTGTATTTGGAGCAGTTAATGATAAGTCAATTGATAAAGTACTTGATTTATTTCCTAAAGATGCTGAATATTATTTTTGTGAAGCTAAAATTCCTAGAGCATTAGCAGTAAATGAATTGTTTGAGTTAGGGAAACAAAAAGGTTTAAAAGGAAAACAATATACGAGTGTTGAGAATGCATTAAGTACGGCAAAGAAAAATGCTTTAGCAAACGATTTAATCTTTGTTGGAGGAAGTACTTTTGTTGTTGCAGAAGTGATTTGAAAAAAGTTTGAAGCAAAAAAAAAGGTTCAACTAAGTTGAACCTTTTTTTAAAAGAATTTGATATTATTCAGCAACTTCTTCAGTAGCTTCTTCTTCAACTACTTCTTCAGTAGCAACTTCTTCAACTGCTTCTTCAGTAGCAACCTCTTCAGCAACTTCTTCAGTAGCTTCTTCCATAACTTCTTCAAGTCCACCCATCATTTCTTCTACCATTGCAGCAGCTTCAGCTTCAGCAGCAGCTTTTTCTTCTTCTGACGGTTCTCCACAAGCAACTAATCCAAACATGCTTGCTACCATCAATAACGTTAAAAATTTCTTCATCTTTTTTTTTATTATTAGGTTATTATTTACTTATTAATGTTCGTGCTCTTCACCTTCTACGTGCTCATGCCCTTCTTCACCTTCTGCTTCTGCATCATCAGCATGACAAGCGTCAGTACATTCATGTCCTGCTTCACCACATCTTGGTCCAGTACATCCAGCTTCTTCACATTTAGCATCACATGCATGCTCAGCTAATTCAGTTTCTTCAGCAACTTCTTCTTCCATTGCTTCTTCTAAACCTTCAAACATTTCGTTTACCATTGCTTCAGCATCAGCTTCAGCTTTAGCTTTTTCTTCTGCAGATGGTCCACAAGCAACTAAGCTAAACATGCTTGCTACCATTAGTATTGTAAATAATTTTTTCATCTTTTTAATTTATTAAGTTAGTATTGCCGCAAATATAGATTTAAAATTTTAAATATCACAAGATTAAAAGGATTAGATGCTGAAATCAATTATTTCTCTTGATATATTGTATATAATAGGACTTCTCCAACTACAGAAAGAGTCATTTTGTCAATTACGTCCATATTATCATTGTGAGTATGCCAAGTAGGATGAAATCCTCTTTGTCCTCTTTCGTAATGAATAATATCAATACTTGGAATATTAGCAATTTTATTTACAAACTTATGATCATCAATGAGCCCCCCCATTTGCTGAGTTATAAAATAATTATTGTAGCCTAACTTCTTAGCATTTCCCCATACTTTTTGAACAACTTGTGGGGCATATTGGACTGAAATTTCTTCTTGAAAAAATGTAGCATTTGAAGAGCCAACCATGTCTAATAAAATTCCATATTCTGCTTTGTAGTTTTCTTTGTGCGGATTTTTTGACCAATACTGAGAGCCTAAACACCATGAATTTTCACTATTTATGTTGTCAGAAATTCCAGCAGGTTGACCATAATCTTCTGCATCGAAAAAAATAATGTCAACACCAACATTTGGTTTTGTAATGGTCAATTGTCTTGCGACCTCCAATAAGATGCCAACACCACTTCCCCCATCATTAGCTCCTAAAATTGGTTTAGTCATGTCTTTGTTGTCTTGGTCAGCAAATGGGCGAGTATCCCAATGAGCAAAAAGTAAAACTCTTTTTTGAGCTTCAGGATTATATTCCCCTATAATATTTTTTATGATAATTTTTTGGTTATTAAAAGTTATTCCTTCACCTATTTGAATGTTTGTTTTTAATCCAAATGAGTTGAGTTTGGTTTCTAAATATTCAGCACATTTAGCATGAGCATTGTTATTGGGGAATCTTGGTCCAAAATCTACTTGATCTTGAATGTAAAGGTAGGCTGAATCAGCATTGAAATCTGGTTTTTCAATTTTGGGCTTAGAAACGATAGGTTCTATTTTAATAATAGAGTCTTTTTTTTTAGGCTTATCATTGCCGCAACTAGCAATAAGTAATGTTATAAAAATGTAGTAAATTTTATTCTTCATAATTCCAAACAGATGAATCCTTTGTATCTTTAATGGAGATATTTAGTTTTTTTAATTCATCACGAATTAAATCTGCTGTATCCCAATCTTTATTTTCTTTAGATTTTTTACGCAACTCAATAATAATGTTCATTAGTTCACTTGGTAATTCATCATTCGATGAATCAGTGTTTTGTGGAAGTAATCCTAATATTTCAAAAACAAAAATATTGTAATGTTCTTGTAGCTTTTCTAAATCTGAAAGAGAAATAGTTGCTTTTCCATCGTTAATGGAGTTTATCATTTTAACACCATCAAACAGATGAGCGATTGTCATTGGAGTATTAAAATCATCATTCATACTATCATTACAGTTTGTAATAATAGTATTGAGATCAATACTCGATTTTTCAGATGAAATTAGTTTAGACAAAGTTTTAATAGCGTTCATTAATTTAATAAGTCCTTTTTCAGCCCCTTGTAATGCATCATTAGAGAAATCAACAGTGCTTTTATAGTTGGCTTGTAAAAAGAAAAAGCGAACGGTCATTGGAGTGTAACCTTTTTCCAATAAAGGATGGTCTCCAGAAATGAGTTCGTGTGGTAAAAAAGAATTACCTAAGGATTTACTCATTTTAGTACCATTAACAGTCAACATGTTGCCGTGCATCCAATACTTTACTGGATTTACTCCGTCTGCACCAACTGATTGTGCAATTTCACATTCGTGATGAGGGAATTTTAAATCCATTCCTCCCCCATGTATATCAAATTCTTGCCCTAAATATTTAGTACTCATTACTGAGCATTCTAAATGCCAACCTGGCACTCCAATTCCCCAAGGAGAATCCCATTTCATAATGGTCTCTTCAGAAGCTTTTTTCCAAATAGCAAAATCAGCAAAATATTTTTTTTCATCTCCGCCTTCCAAATTATCTCTTGTCTGTTCTAAAAGTTCATCTAATTTTCTGCCAGATAATTCACCATAATGATGTTCTTCTGAATATTTTTTCACATCAAAATAAACAGAGCCATTCACTTCATATGCTAATCCATTTTTGATGATTCTTTGCACCATTTCTATTTGTTCAACAATATGTCCCGTAGCAGTTGGTTCAATACTTGGAGGAATCAAATTGAATTGATTGACTGTATTGTGAAATCCATTCGTGTATTTTTGAACGATTTCCATCGGCTCTATTTTTTCTAATCGAGCTCGTTTTTCAATTTTATCATCACCAGTATCGCTGTCATCTAATAAATGACCAACATCTGTAATGTTTCTGACATACCTAACATTATATCCTAAATAAGTTAAGTATCGATATACTACATCAAAGGTCATAAAGGATCTAACATTTCCTAAATGAACATCGCTATAAACAGTTGGTCCACATACGTATAGACCAACAAAAGGAGGGTTTAATGGCTCAAAAAATTCTTTTTTTCGAGATAAGCTGTTGTATATATATAGTGATTTTTTTTTGGACATTATTTTGCACTTTGTTTATACTGTAAAAGTATAATTAAAAAACAAAAAGCCCAATAAGAATCTTACTGGGCTTTTTTAAAGGTTGTTTTTTATTATTTTGGGAGAGGAGAATCACCAATGTATCTTCCGCTCTTGAATCGTTTAATTTTAGTTAAAATTCCATTTCCATCATAAATGTACCATTTCCCATCTATTAAACGATAGGCTTTAAAAAATCCATCTTTAGATATTTGTCTGTTAGCATTGTACATTTTATGCTGTCCTTCTCCATGGAAACTTCCTGTGTTGGATTTTTCAGTCTTGTCGACTGTTACAATTTCTACAACTCCTTCAGGACCTTTTTCTTTAACAGGAGTTTTAGATTCGTATACCTTTGTATTTACAACATCAAGCTTTCCATCAATAAAATTTTTCTCAGCTTTAATAGATCCGTCTTCGTAATACTCCTTTACAAATTTTTCTTTGCCAGACTCTATATCTGCCTCAATCATAACTTGTCCATTTTCATAGAAGTAGGTTTGTCTACCATTTCTTTTTCCGGAGGTATTAAACGCAAAATTTTGTGATACTTGTCCATTTTCATAATACCTTTTGAAATCATTTGTATTACGATTATTTTTCCAGTTACCTTCTTCTTCTACTTGTCCATTTTCAAAGTATGTTCTGTAAGACCCATTAGGTCTGCTGTTTTTATATTCTATTTCACTTTTTGTTTTTCCTGAAGGGAAAAATTTAGTCCAAAGCCCTTGTTTCCTGCTGTTTGCGTATTTTCCTTGTTCAATTACTTGGTCTGGCTCATATCTAGGTAATTTTCTCATTTTACCAAAAATCTTCCAAAAACCTTGTTTTAAATTATTTTCATCAACCAAGTTTACAGTATCACCTTCAATAATTATAAAGTTAGGAACACTTTGTGCAACGCTTATACTGCAAATAAAAACGGGGATAAATATGTATAATATTTTTTTCATTCTACTCATACCTTGGTTTGAAAAAATAAATATAGGTAAATATTAATGTTTCTTTTTTAAATTTTAGATAAAATATGTTTTTTTTACGACTAATAGACACATTTGTGCTTTATTACGTTTATCATTAAATGAAAGTTACATGTTTAATGATTTTTTTTAGAAGTGATAGATTCTTTTAGGTTTTCTAGCATTATATCTGTTAGTTTAGATAGGTTAAAATCAGCAGACCATTTCCAATCGTTTGAAGCATTTTTATCATCGATAGATTGTGGCCAGCTTTCCGCTATTTCTTGTCGGTAGTCAATTTTATAAGAAATTTCAAAATTTGGAATTGACTTTTTTATTTCACTAGCAATTTCGCTTGGAGAGAAACTCATTCCTGCAATATTGTAACTTGATCTAATTTTAATATCGCTATCCTTGGCATCCATTATGCTTATGGTTGCTTTTATAGCGTCACTCATATACATCATAGGTAAAGTAGTGTTTTCTGACAAAAAGCATTCGTACGATCTTTGTTCAATAGCTTGATGAAAAATGTCTACAGCATAATCTGTAGTACCTCCACCTGGTTTTGATTTATACCCAATCAAACCTGGATAACGGATGCTTCTAACATCAACTCCAAATTGTTTGTGATAATACTCACACCATCTTTCACCAGTTTGTTTACTGATTCCGTAAACAGTAGTTGGTTCCATTATGGTGTATTGTGGTGTGTTTTGTTGTGGGGTTGTTGGTCCAAATACAGCAATAGAGCTTGGCCAGAATATTTTATTAATAATTTTATCTTTGGCAAGGTTTAACACGTTAAACAAACTATTCATGTTTAAATCCCAACCTAAAGCAGGGTTTTTCTCTGCCGTTGCAGAAAGCATAGCTGCTAATAAATAAACTTCTTTTATATTGTATTTTTCTACAATATCAAGCAACTGTAATTTGTTTAGGATGTCCAACCGTTCGAAAGGGCCGTCTTGAGCAATTTGAGGGTCTCTAATATCTGAAGAAATTACGTTTTTGTTTCCGTATAATTTTCTTAATTCTTCAACTAATTCAGTTCCTATTTGACCAGATGATCCAATAACTAATATTCGCTCTTCCATACTAAATTTCTATATTTCTCGTAAAAATACATAATAGAAAAGAAAATATTTAAAACAAAGAATTATATTTTGATATTTGGAAGGATAAATCAAATAATTGAAGGACACAATATTTTATTCCTAAAATTATGATAGTTTAAAAATATTATTTTTCTTTTCTTATCCCTTTAATTTTTGGTCTTAGACTTTTTTGATAATCCAAAAGACCTTTTTTTTCTCTAATTTTTCTTAATTCTTTTTGCTCTTCAATAGGTAGTTTAGAATGCTCAAGGCATTCTGTTGAACAGCAATTTTCAAATTCCGCTTTACAATTATTACATTGAATAAATAGTAGATTACAATCTAAATATTCGCAATTAGTGTGATTGTCACATGTCTCGCCACATTGATGGCAAGAACTAATTATATCATCAGAAACCCGTTCCCCTCTTCTTTCATCAAAGACAAAGTTCTTGCCAATAAAATTATTTTCTAACCCTTCCGCTTCAATTTGTCTAGCATAATCAATAATACCTCCGTGTAATTGGTTTACATCTTCAAATCCTTTGTGTTTTAAGAAAGCACTTGTTTTTTCACATCTAATTCCGCCAGTACAATAAAGGAGTATCTTTTGATTTTCCTTGCCTTTTAATTTGTCGTGTATTTTCGGTAAATCCTCTTTAAAAGTGTCTGATTCAGCACAGACGGAGCCTTTAAAATGACCAATTTCATGTTCATAATGATTTCTAACATCAACAATAATAGTGTCAGGACCTGCCATGTCTTTGTTCCATTCGGCAGCAGTTAAATGTTTTCCTACGTTGGATGTGTCATAAGCATCATCATCCATTCCGTCAGCTAAAATTCTATCTCTAACTTTTATGGTGAGTTTAATGAAAGACTTTCCATCATCTTCAACAGCAATTTTTAAAGGGACATTTTTGAGGTAGTCGTAATCTTCTAATGAAGTTTTAAAAGCTTCCCAATTTTGTTCTGGGCAAGAGAATTGTGCGTTTATACCTTCTTTAGCAAGATATATTCTTCCTTTAATGTTAAATCCAGCCCAACGACCGTATAAAACATCTCTAAAAACATCAGGGTTTTTGATGTTAACGTAACTATATAAAGAAACAGTTATTCTTTTAAAAGTTTCATTACGAAGTTCTTCTTCAAGTTCAGGTCTTCCTAATTTATTAAATAAAGCTTGTTTTTTCTCTCCCATTTTAATATGTTGAAACGTAAAATTACAGGAATTCAATTAATCAAAAACTGATAAAGCGCATTAAGCAGGTTTGGTATCTAAATATAATTCATCCAATTGTTCTTTACTAATTGGGGAAGGAGAATCAATCATTACATCTCTTCCGCTATTGTTTTTGGGAAAAGCAACAAAATCTCTAATTGTTTCTTGACCTCCAAATAAAGCACATAATCTATCAAAACCTAAAGCGATTCCTCCGTGTGGAGGAGCTCCATATTCAAAGGCGTCCATTAAAAATCCGAATTGAGCATTTGCCTCTTCTTCAGAAAATCCTAAATGTTTTAACATTAATGCTTGAGTTGCTTTATCATGAATTCTGATAGACCCACCACCAGTTTCAGTTCCGTTCATTACTAAATCGTAAGCATTTGCACGAACCTCTCCAGGAGCAGAATCTAATAAATGCATGTCTTCTTTTTTAGGAGAAGTAAACGGGTGGTGCATTGCATGGTAACGTTTAGAGTCTTCATCCCATTCTAATAAAGGGAAATCATAAACCCATAAAGGAGCATATTTATTTGGATTTCTTAATCCTAATTCATTTCCTAAATGTAAACGTAAAACGTTCATTTGGTTTTGAATTGTAGCTTTATCTCCAGACAACACTAAGATTAAATCTCCTGCTTTTGCATTACATTTATCTGCCCAAGCTTTTAAATCCTCTTGGTTATAAAATTTGTCTGCTGAAGATTTGAATGTTCCATCTTCATTGCATTTTACATAAATTAACCCTTTAGCTCCAACTTGTGGACGCTTTACAAAATCAACTAATTTATCTAATTCCTTTCTTGTATAAGTTGAACAATCTTCTGCTACAATCGCAATAACAGCTTCAGCATCATCAAAAATTTGGAAGCCTTTGTTTTGAGCAACATCATTAATGTAATTAAATGTCATCCCGAAACGAATATCTGGTTTATCAGAACCATATTGCTCCATTGCTGTTGCATAATCCATTCTAGGAAACTTGTCTAAAGTAATTCCTTTTACTTTTTTGAATAAGTAATCCATCATACCTTCGAAAGTGTTAAGGATATCTTCTTGATCAACAAATGCCATTTCGCAATCTATTTGCGTAAATTCTGGTTGACGATCTGCTCGTAAATCTTCATCTCTAAAACATCTTACAATCTGATAATATTTATCAAAACCACCAACCATTAGCAATTGCTTAAATGTTTGTGGCGATTGTGGTAAAGCATAAAACTGATTAGGGTTCATTCTACTTGGCACCACAAAATCTCTTGCTCCTTCAGGAGTAGATTTAATTAAGTACGGTGTTTCAATTTCAAAGAAATCAATGCTATCTAAATATTTTCTAATTTCTATAGAAAGTTTGTGTCTTAGTTTTAGGTTTTCTTGAAGAGGTTTTCTTCTTAAATCTAAATAACGGTATTGCATTCTAAGCTCTTCACCACCATCTGTTTCATCTTCAATAGTGAAGGGAGGAGTTTTACTTTTGTTTAAAACAGTTAATTCTGTAACTGTAATTTCTATCTCTCCTGTCGGAATTTTTTTGTTTTTGCTTTCACGCTCAATTACAGTTCCTTTAATTTGAATAACATCTTCTCTGCCTAAATCTTTCGCCATTTCGCTTTGGTTTTCGCCAAATACTAATTGCGTAATACCATACCTATCTCTTAAATCAACAAAAGTCATGGCACCTAAATCTCTCGATTTTTGTACCCATCCACAAAGGGTAACTTCTGTGTTTACATTTTTTAATCTTAATTCTCCGTTGGTATGTGATCTGTACATTTTTTCAATTGTTTTGGAAGACAAAATTAAGAAAAATGCTTGCGAAAAACGATGTCATGCAGAATGAAGTTTTACCGCAGCTTTAGCTGCGTATGTAAAACAAAATGAAGTATCTAATTAAAGATTCTTCATTTCATTTTGTTACGAGAATGAATTCTCGACAAAATAGTATTCAGAATGACAGGGGAGGGTTGATTAAAAGCTGTTTATTTTGGTTTTATATGAGAAGTAATGCTTTGACGAGTTTTGTTTGGCTTAGGGATGGAAGCGATATCCTTTTTTTTGAAAAAACTCTCCAAGAGTTAATTAGCTAATGAATTATAACTCTTGGAGAATTTAATAAAATGAAAAAAAGATTTAGCGCACAGCCCGACCGCAGGGAAGCCCCAAAATCTAAGCTGCAATATTTGCATCTTTTTTTATGAATGCTTAATTTCGTAATTCAATACAGTAAGTTGGGATATCCTATCTGGGATAATGTGAAGTTGGTAAGAGAAATTATCCATAATAAGCTGTTTTTTTATTAATAGATTTAAGATTAAAGACATTAGAGTCAAGACTTTTTACTTGATGAACTTTTGACTTTTAACTTATTTCAAAAAACCAATATATTATGAGTCTTTATCAAGATTACATTAAAGAGATTGAAGTCCGAAAAACACAGGGGCTTCATCCAAAACCAGTTGATGGCGCTGATTTACTAAGTGAAATTATTGCTCAAATTAAGGATGTAGATAATGCGTATAGAGCAGATTCTCTTCACTTTTTTATCTACAATGTTTTACCAGGAACTACTAGTGCTGCAGGTGTAAAAGCTAAGTTCTTAAAAGAGATCATTTTAGGAGAATCAGAAGTTAAAGAAATTTCGACTGCTTTTGCTTTTGAGCAATTGTCGCACATGAAAGGTGGTCCTTCAGTTGAGGTGCTATTAGATTTGGCTTTAGGAGCTGATGCTGCTTTAGCAAAACAAGCTGCAGATGTTTTAAAAACACAAGTATTTTTATATGAAGCTGATACTGCTCGATTAGAAGACGCATTTAAAAGTGGGAGCGATATTGCTAAAGAACTTATAGAGAGCTACGCTAAGGCTGAGTTTTTTACTAAGCTTCCAGAAATTGACGAAGAAATTGAGATTGTTACTTTTGTTGCAGGTATTGGTGATATTTCTACGGATTTACTTTCCCCAGGTGGTGATGCACACTCACGATCTGATCGTGAACTACATGGTCAATGTTTATTTGAACACAACAAGGCGCAACAGAACGAACTTCTTGCGTTGCAAAAAGAACATCCTGGTAAGAGGGTAATGTTAATTGCGGATAAAGGTACAATGGGTGTTGGTTCATCTAGAATGTCAGGTGTAAACAACGTGGCTTTATGGACTGGGAAAAAAGCTAGTCCATATGTTCCATTTATAAATATCGCTCCAATTATTGCAGGAACAAACGGAATTTCTCCGATTTTTTTGACAACTGTTAGTGTAACTGGTGGTATTGGAATTGATCTTCAAAACTGGGTAAAAAAACAAGATGTAGAAGGTAATACTGTAAGAGATGAAAATGGAGACTCTATTTTAGAGGAAGCTTATTCTGTTGCGACAGGAACAGTTCTTACTGTTAATACGAAGAAGAAGAAATTATATAATGGAGATCAGGAGTTGATTGATATTTCTGCTTCATTAACACCTCAAAAAGCTGAATTTATAAAAGCTGGTGGTTCATATGCTGTTGTATTTGGTAAAAAACTTCAGGCATTTGCTTCCAGTGTATTAGGTGTTGATGTTGTGCCTGTATTTGCTCCATCAAAAGAAATTTCTATTAATGGACAAGGACTTACTGCAGTAGAGAAAATATTTAATAAAAATGCCGTTGGTACTACTCCAGGTGCAATATTGCATGCTGGTTCTGATGTTCGTGTTGAAGTGAACATTATAGGCTCACAAGATACAACTGGGTTAATGACTTCTCAGGAATTAGAGATGATGGCGGCTACAACAATTTCACCGATTGTTGATGGTGCTTACCAATCAGGTTGTCATACTGCTTCAGTTTGGGATAATAAGTCTAAAGCAAACATCCCGAGGTTAATGAAGTTTATGAACGATTTTGGTCTAATTACAGCTCGTGATCCTAAAGGGGGATACGATGCGATGACTGATGTAATTCATAAAGTATTAAACGATCTTGTAGTTGACGATTGGGCAGTAACTATTGGAGGTGATTCTCATACTAGAATGTCTAAAGGTATTGCTTTTGGTGCAGATTCAGGTACTGTTGCTTTGGCTCTTGCTACTGGTGAGGCTTCAATGCCAATTCCTGAATCAGTAAAAGTTACTTTTAAAGGTGAAATGAAAGAGTACATGGATTTCCGTGATGTTGTTCATGCGACTCAACAGCAAATGCTGAAGACTTTTGGTGGTGATAACGTATTTCAAGGTAAAATAATTGAAGTACACATTGGAACGCTTACTGCCGATCAGGCATTTACGTTTACTGACTGGACTGCAGAGATGAAAGCAAAAGCTTCTATTTGTATTTCTGAAGATGAAACGTTGATTGATTCTTTAGAAATTGCGAAGGGTCGAATTCAGATCATGATAAACAAGGGAATGGATAATAAGCCACAAGTTCTTCAAGGATTAATGGATATTGCTAATAAGAGAATTGCAGAGATTAAATCAGGTGAGAAACCAGCTATAACTCCAGATGCAAATGCTAAGTATTCTGCTGAAGTTGTTGTTGATCTTGATTTGATTGTAGAGCCAATGATTGCCGATCCGGATGTAAATAATGCAGATGTTTCTAAACGTTATACACACGATACTATTAGACCTCTTTCATACTATGGAGGTACTAAAAAAGTAGATTTAGGATTTATAGGGTCTTGTATGATTCATAAAGGGGATATGCAAATTCTTGCTCAAATGCTAAAGAATATTGAGAAACTACATGGTAAAGTTGAGTTTAAAGCTCCTTTAGTAGTGGCACCTCCAACATATAATATTGTTGATGAGCTAAAAGCAGAAGGGGATTGGGAAGTCTTAGAAAAATACTCAGGATTTGTGTTTGATGATAATGCACCAAAAGGTTTAGCACGTACTAAATATGAAAATATGTTATACTTGGAACGACCTGGGTGTAACCTATGCATGGGGAATCAAGAAAAAGCAGAGCCAGGTGATACGGT
Source organism: Flavobacteriales bacterium (assembly GCA_016763795.1). Lineage (GTDB taxonomy): Bacteria > Bacteroidota > Bacteroidia > Flavobacteriales_E > Vicingaceae. The sequence continues at coordinate 14,732 of JAESTF010000345.1, read as the reverse complement.
GATTGCTACTTCAACTCGTTTATTCAAAGGAAGAGTGGTAAAAGATTCTAATGAGAAAAAAGGAGAATCTCTTTTGTCATCTACTCCAGTAGTAGTTTTATCTACCATTTTAGGAAGAACTCCTACTATGGAAGAATACGAAGCTGCAGTTGATGGTATTGTATTAACTAAGTTTAAGCCATCGGATAAGCAATTGGTTAAATAGGTTGTCATTTAGAACGATGATTTGTCACACTGAGCTTGTCGAAGTGTATAACAAATCGAAGTGAAGAATCTAAAAGATCTCCAGTCAAGCTGAAGATGACACAAACAAAGAAAAGCCCAACTCATAGAGTTGGGCTTTTCTTTGTTTTTCGGAAGCTTCATAAAGTCTTGAAAAGCGCGTTTTGAATGCGGGAGCATGAAAAAAATAATGTACTTTGAAAAGGTAAGCAATCTGAATTCGCTACCGATGATTGTCGGGACATAGCGAAGAGAATTCCTTCGCTCTATGGGAGTTTTTGAAGTGGTTCGCTCAACGTTCTTATTGGAAACGTTTTAATGTTTCTTATATGTTGTTGAGCGAATTTATCACTTTTAATTGAGGTAATTAATGGTTTGGAGATTAGATTTTATTTTTTTTCTAAATTCTCGATCTCTCGTAAACGTGTTATTTATGTAACTCTCTCCTTAGCCTAATAATAGACAAAACATGAATAAAAATTGCAGAAGGCATCAAAAATCCTGCTACCAAAACATAAGGAGCTTTTGCAAATTCCGTTGGCATCATTTCAGTTTCTCCCCAAATATTAGGAAAGTAAACAGCGCTGACAAATAAGAAGATGACTGACATTAAAATAGTTATCCCTAAATAGTTCCAAAGTATTAAAATTGGTTTAGGAATGAGTTTTATTTTATAGGTGAATAACCACATTATTAACGCTGATGCTCCAAATATCATGTCAAAATTATAACCTTCTATCGTTACAGTAGGGTGAAGCACGCCTGCAGAAACAGAAAAGATAAAGAGAATTTCTACTAGAATTCTAAAGGATTGAATGTAGGTTAACCAGCTCTCTGGAATAGCCATGATCCAGTCTTTTTTTCTATTTTTGGTTAAGAATACACCTGTAAATAAAAATGCAGGTAATACTAAGCAGAATAAAAACCTTGGAGGTAAAGAGAAATCAGTGAGGAAACCTGAGGTCCCAATTGCTAATTGATAGAGTTGCCAGAGAATTAGTCCTCCCACTAAAAGGAAAAGCTTTTTCTTTCTTGTTTTTTTATCAGAAACGGTTTTGTCAATTGCATTTTTTCCCATAATGGAAATAAGAATTACCATTAATGTTGTTAGTCCGAGGTATCCAAGCTGTAAAATCATCATTAATTGTTTTTAATATAAATGTTTGAAATGTCAGTTCGAGTGAAATTCTGTAAGAATTTTGTATCGAAAACAACAGTTTAATAAAATCATTGGTTCTCGATACAGTTTTCTACGAAAACCACTCGAACTGACAATATTTTTATGTTGAGTTTTTAGATAGATTATCTAATGCTATATTTATTCCGTTTAATCCTTCTTCCGAAATCAGTTCTTTTATTTCGTTCATTGCTTTTCCCCATTCAGGAATAATGTCATTTACAAATACTTTTCCAGAGAGGGTAAGTTGTAATAATGGGAACTCTTTTTTAGTGACAAAACCTTTTTCGATTAAACGAGTTAAATTTCTGTTTAAAGAAGATTTTTCGAGCTTGGCAATATCACTTATTTCTTTTTGATTGCACTTCTCTTTTTTAGAAAGGATAAAAAGTAAAGTGAGTTGACTATCAGTAATATTAAATGGAGATAGATGTTTTCTAAATACGTTTGCAGTTAGTCTATTTAAGCGCATTATTTTTCCCGAAATACACTCTCGGGGGTTGAATTTTTGTATGTTTTTGAATTCCATAGAACAAAGCAAGTGAATTAAAGTTGTATATACAACTTTAATAAAAGAGTGATTTCAAATTATATTTAGAAATGAACTCATTTTGGTTTTAAAGTGATGTAATCTTTTCAGTATTTTTCACAGGATTTTTAATTTATCCTAATTTGTAAATGGTTTAAAAGCCCTTCAATGTTTTCTTTAGAAAATTGAGCTTTTTTAATATTGTTTATCTCAGGGTTGATATTGAAATTATACGCAGATGAAAAATTAACTTTTTCTAGATTTGAATTTTCAAAAATAGCTTTTGATAAATCACAGTTGTGGAACACTGATTGTATTAAGATAGATTCGGTAAAATCGACTTCTTGCAGGTTACAGTTTTTAAATGTTGTGTTTTTAATCTCTAATCGATAAAACGAAGCTAACGTTAAATCACATTCGATAAAAGTGAAATGGAGTAAAAAGGGATTAGAATCGTTAAAGTTTACACCAAGAAGTTTACATTTTTTAAATAGAACATCTTTAAATGCTGATACATTAATTTTAATGTTACTGAGGTTACAGTTTATAAATTTACATTCAATAAAAGTAATGTTTGAGAGTTGTACGTTTTCAAAAGTACAATCAATAAAAGTGCAGCAATCGTATTGATTAGCTAGTTTTAATTTTGCAAAATCTTCTTTACTGTATTGTTTGTTTTCTTGTATCATTTAGTGAAAAAATCAAAAACTACTTTCGCTCTTTTTTTACTAATAGTAGCTTCTAGTTCTTGTAATGTTGTTTTTTTTATCCGAGCAACAGATTTAAATTTCCATAAGAGCTGTTGAGCTGTTTTATAACCTATTCCTCCAATTTTATCTAATTCAGAAGTAATTGCCGCTTTACTTCTTTTGTTTCTGTGATGGGTAATTCCAAAACGATGTGCTTCATTTCTCAAATACTGAATAACCTTTAATGATTCCGATTTTTTATCGATATATAAAGGGATTGAATCTCCAGGGAAATAGATTTCTTCTAATTTTTTGGCGATACCGATTATGGTTATTTTTCCGCGTAAACCTAACTTATCAATACTTTTTAGAGATGCACTTAATTGCCCTTTCCCTCCATCTATAATGATGAGTTGAGGTAATGGTTGTTTTTCATCCAATAATCGTTTATACCTTCTGTAAATCACTTCTGTCATTGATGCGAAATCATCAGGACCTTCAACTGTTTTAATGTTAAAGTGGCGGTAATCTTTTTTACTTGGCTTGGCATCTTTAAAAACTACGCAAGCAGAAACAGGGTTTGTTCCCTGTATATTAGAGTTGTCAAAACATTCAATGTGTACGGGTTTTACTTTCATTCGTAAATCCTTTTGCATACGTTCTAAAATCCTGTCAGAATGTTTGGTTGGGCTTATGTTGGCTTTTTGTTTGTTTCGTTCTAAGCGGTAGTATTTAGCATTTCGCTCAGATAATTCTAAGAGCTTTTTTTTATCTCCTCTTAGGGGGACTAGAAATCGAATATTATCATCTTCTAATTCAGGTTTAAAAGGGACAATTACTTCTTTAGAATTGCTTTCAAATCGTTGACGGAGTTCAGCTATTCCAATTTGTAATAAAGTATCGTCAGTTTCGTCTAATTTCTTTTTTAATTCTATAGTGTGTCCTTGAATAATCGCTCCGTTTATTACTTTTAGATAGTTTACAAAGCCATATTTTTCGTCAGAAATAATAGAGAAAACATCTACATCATTTATCGTTGGACTAACTATTACTGATTTACTTTGGTATTTTTCTAAGATTTCTATTCGTTCTTTTAGGAGTTGCGCTTTTTCAAACTGTAAATTGTTAGAATATGAATGCATTAAGGGTTTTAAGTGTTTCGTAACACTATTGATATTCCCTTTAATGATGGATTTAATATGAGTAATAGAGATATCATAATCTTCCTCATTTTGTTCATTAACACACGGACCTTTACAATTACCGATATGGTATTCTAAACAAACTTTAAATTTTTGAGAAGCTATGTTTTCTTTAGATAAGTTATAGTTGCAGTTTCTTAATGGATATAACTCTCTAATTAAAGTGAGAACAGTATTCATCATTTTAACCGAAGCATAAGGCCCAAAATAATCAGAACCATCTTTCACAATATTACGAGTAGAAAAAATTCTAGGAAAACGCTCGTTTTTTATGCAAATCCAGGGGTAAGTTTTATCATCTTTCAGTAAAATATTGTACTTGGGTTGGTATTTTTTAATGAGATTGTTCTCTAATAGAAGAGCTTCAATTTCCGTTTCAACTACAATGGTTTTAATGTCTGCAATTTGTTTTACCAAAATAGCTGTTTTACCATTTTCATGATTTTTAGTAAAATATGATGAAACTCTCTTTTTAAGTGCTTTGGCTTTTCCTATGTAAAGAATTGTTCCTTCAGAATTGTAATATTGATAAATTCCAGGTTTGTTGGGAAGCGTTTTAATGATATTCTTTAATTCGAGTTTTTGCACAATAGCAAATTTAAATAATATTAAGTTCTTATTTCTTATGTAGAAAAATGTAACTATTTTTTATATAATACGTATTTTCACGTATTGTAACTACGTATTAATACAGTTTTCCTATGGAAATATCTTTACTAAAGAATTATCAAAAACATATTTTTATAATAATTAACTTGTTATTTTTTTCTTTTAACATGATGGCGCAGTGCCCCGTTGTAGTCCCAACAGGTGTTGATGGTTGTAAGCTGTCTGCAGGGGTTGTTTCGTTGGGAGCCTCAGGATCTACGGGTTATTACAGCTGGTATGATGCTCTTACTGGGGGAAACTACTTAGGTTCTGGTGCTGCTTTTAACACAGCACATATTTTATCTACTACTGCATATTATGTGGCAGCTGCAGACACTAATTATGGATTAGATTTTGATGGTTCTAATGATTATGTTGCTTTAGGTAATCCTACTCAATTACAAATTACAGGAGATATGACCATAGAAATGTGGTTAAAACCTGATAATTTTTCAAATAGAAAAAACCCTTATGCAAAAGCTTATGGTGGAGAAGGAACAATTACTCAAGAACCAAATGGTACTTTAAATTATTATTATGGGACAAACGGAGGGAATTCGACTCCTTATCAAGGTTTTAATACAGCAGCATCTCTTAATTTAGGGGTGTGGAATCATATTGCAATAGTTAGAGATTTAACGAATATGAGGTTGTATTGGTACATTAATGGAGTATTAACTAATCAGACGAATGCTAATTATGCTGCGGCTACAGCAGGAGGAAATCCGATTTATATAGGCCAAGGTTATGTTAATAATTATGATGGACAAATAGAGGAGTTAAGAGTGTGGAATATTGTAAGAGGACAGTCCCAAATACAATTAAATAAGGGGCTGTGTTTAACGGGTGCGGAAGCAGGGTTAGCAGCTTATTATCAATTTAATGATGGAGCAGGTTCTGCAATAGCAACGGACTTAACAATAAATGCAAACCATGGAGTTCTAATGAATATGGATGCTTCAAGTGATTGGCTCGTTGCAGATTATGATTACCAATGTCCTACATGTGAAAGCCCTAGAGTTACTGTAACAGCAACGATAGGTGGAGGTTCTGGTGTAGATTTAGGTAATGATACAGTTTTTGCTTGTGGTACAGCATCAATTACATTAGATGCTGGAATAGGGTACACAAATTACTTATGGAGTACAGGGGCAACAACTCAGATAATTACTGTAAGTACATCTGCTCAGTATTGGGTAGATGTGAATGATGGTGGAGGTTGTTCTGATGGAGATACTATTATTATTAATAATGCTAGTGGGTCGTTAAGTGCATTAGATTTTGATGGTTCTAATGATTATGTTGCTTTAGGTAATCCTACTCAATTACAAATTACAGGAGATATGACCATAGAAATGTGGTTAAAACCTGATAATTTTTCAAGTAGAAAAAATCCTTATGCAAAAGCTTATGGTGGGGAAGGAACAATAACTCAAGAAACGAGTGGGGCATTAAGTTTTTATTACGGAACAAGTGGTGTTAATGGGTTTCCTTATCAAGGGTTTGGTAGTGGAGCATCTCTTAATCTAAATGAATGGAACCATATTGCAATAGTTAGGGATTTAACGAATATGAGGTTGTATTGGTATATCAATGGAGTATTAACTAGTCAGACGAATGCAACTTATGCAGCGGCTACAGCAGGAGGAAATCCAATTTATATAGGTCAAGGTTATGTTAGTAATTATGATGGACAAATTGAGGAGTTAAGAATTTGGAATGAAGCAAGAACTCAAACTGAAGTAAGAAATAAGATGTGTAGTAAATTAATTGGTTCAGAAACGGGTTTAGTAGCTTATTATCGATTTGATGATGGTGTAGGAGTAAAGCTAGCTGATTTAACAACAAATAGTTTAGATGGAGTATTAAATAATGGCCCTACTTGGACAGCATCAGGTGCCGCAATAGGAGATAATAGCACTTATCTTTATCCAGGAAGTTGGGGAGGACAATCACTAACGCAGACATACTGTGGTGGAGAAAGTTTAACTGTAGATAATGTAAGTGGAAGTCCTGCAGGAGTGCATGTTTATTATGTAAATACAGTTCCTATTGTTACCACAGGAATAGTAGGACTAGGTTCTAATAACCGATATTTTGGAGTGTTTAAAGTTAATGATGCTACAGCAACCTATACAGCAACATATAATTATTCAGGAAATACACATGTTGGAACTGTCAGTGAACCAACTGTAGAGCTCTTTAAGAGAGATAATAATGCTGATGTTACATGGACAAATACAGGTGCAACACTCAATACAGGTGCAAATACATTGATTGCAACGGCACAGGGTACAGAATTTATTCTTGGTTCTTCAGGAGTACCTCTTCCTATAAAATTAATCAATTTTGAGGCAAATAAAAATGAGGAAAAGATAGACTTAAAATGGGTTACATCGACAGAAATAAATAACGATTATTTTACCATAGAGAGAAGTGGTGATGCTAAAAATTGGAAAGAGATAATGAATGTTAGTGGTGCTGGAAATAGTAATCAAACGATAACGTATTTTGATACTGATTATGAACCTTTAGGAGGTGTGTCGTATTACCGTTTAAAGCAGACAGATTTTAATGGGGACTTTTCGTATTCCAATATTGTTCCTGTAGAATTTGAAATAAATATTTCTAAAGGAACACTTAGTGTATTTCCTAATCCGATAAGAATTGGGGAAGAGCTTATCGTTGATTTTAGAGATGTTTTTGAATCAGAATTAATAGTTGTTTTACGAGATATTACAGGGAAAGAGTTTTATTCTAAAATTCTATTAAATATAGAAGGAGATCAATTAATTGGGGTCCCGATTGATGCAGCTATTCCTGCGGGCATATACTTAATTACTGCAACATCAGAAAATCAAATCTACAGTCAGAAATTGATAATTAAGTAAGTATTATTTCTATTTATGGTATTTCCGTAAGATAATTGTGAAAAAAAACACCTTATACTATTTACTATTACTTTCGTTTATTGAGGGCGCGACAGTTATGGGAACAGAGCTGATGGGTGCTAAAATGTTGGCTCCTTTTTTTGGCTCCTCATTGTATGTTTGGTCATCTGTTATGGCAATTACCTTGGGCGGATTGGCTTGTGGTTATTTTTTTGGAGGAATACTTTCTTCTCGGAAAAACAATAAATTAACGCTTTATAGAGTGCTTTTAATTGCAGCCCTGTTTACTGTTTTGATGCCTTATACTTCTAAAGTTGCATTGGCGTTATTTGGATTAAGATCATTATTGCCAGCAGTTATTTCATCTTCATTATTAATATTATTTCCTCCTGTTTTTCTAATGGGTGCAGTTTCACCTTTAATTATTGGTATTATTTCTAAATTAGGGAAAGACTCTGGAAAAGTTGCAGGAACAGTTTATGCTATTTCTACTGCTGGAGGTATCTTAGCTACTTTTTTGTTTGGATTTTATATTATTCCGACATTCGGTTTAACAATTCCTGCAATAGTAAGTGGTTTAATCTTAGGTGTTTTTCCATTAATATCAATATTAAAAAAGAAAGATACTAGTGGTGCAATTATTTATGTGGTAATTGTTTTTTTGAGTGTTATAAAAGTATATTCTCAGAAAAATAGTTTTGATAATGAATATCAAAAAATCATTTATGAGCAAGAGGGTTTATTAGGTCAAATAAAAGTAGTTGATTACGATAATTCCTATTACTACCAAGATTCATCACTTGTAGGAACAAATTCTAGGTGGTTGTATGTAAATAGAATTTCTCAAACAAAGGATAATCCTTTTGCACGAGAGAAAAAAGATGAGGAAAGATATTTTACCTATATATACTGTTTTACTAAAGTGTTAAATAACTTACCAGAAGGAAAGAGAAATGTTTTATTACTTGGTTTAGGAGGCGGGAGTATTGTAAAGCACCTAACAGAAAATGGGTTTAATGTTGAAGTTTGCGAATTAGATACAAGAATTGAATATGTTGCCAGAAAATATTTTAATTTACCTAAAAATATAAAAGTAACTATTGATGATGCACGTCATTATATTAAAACAACCGATAAGAAATATGATGCTATCATTTTTGATACCTTTAAAGGCGAGGAAACTCCAAATCATATTATTACAAAAGAGAGCTTAGTTGAAGTGAAAAACCTACTTAACCCTAATGGTCTTTTATTGATTAACAGTTTTAATTTTATTGAAGGAGAAAAAGGGTTGGGCTTGAGATCAATATATAAGACATTAACTAATTCAGGGTTTAAAACACAGGTTTGGCCAACTGATACCATTATTAATGATAGAAATTTGCTGTTTATTTCTTCTTTTACTGATTACCCTATATTTCCAGAATATTTAGATTTGAAAAAAATAGATTTTAGTGATGCTCAAATATTAACAGATAGCAAACCTTCTTTTGAGATACTAAATGGAAAAGCTGCCCTTGAATGGAGAAGGTGGGCAATAAGAAATGGGTTATAAAGCAGTGTTAATCTTATTTTTTTTGAGAAAATAAATACCTAAAGCTAATCCAATAACTAATAAAACCCATAGTTCAATTAATAGGGACTTGAGGGCTTCCATTTCCCATTCCCAGCCCCATGTTTCCCATTCCTGCAAAACAAATAGAACTAAGACAGGTTAAGGTGATAATTATTAGTGTTTTAGGGTAGTTTTTTTCATAAAGTTGAAATGAAACTAAGTAACAAGATTTTTCTTTTTAAAGAAGTAGAAGCTAAGACTTAGTCCTGCTATTAATAAGAAGATTAATTCATTATTAATTGGCGTTTCGCAAGTTGAAGGAGGCCAACAAGGAGGCCCTCCCATTCCTGTTCCGCCTGGAGGTCCAGGCTGACAAAAGATATCTACAGTATTAAGGAAGATAAAGAGTAAGGTGAATATAAAATATTTTAAAGATTTCATTTCTAGAAAAGCTATCAGTTTATTATTTTTTGATGTAGTTGACTTTAGAAGAAGAAAGATTGTTGCCATCAACAACACTAATAATAAGTACTTGACTACTTAATGCCGATAAATCAAAAGTGTTTTGATTTTGATTAGTAGAATTGAATAAAACTTGACCTAAAATATTCCTAACATCAACATGAGTAATACCCTCCCCCAGAATTAATAATGTATTATTGTTAATCCACATTTTAATAGAATTAGAAGTAGTAGTATTTTGAATATTTGTAATGATGCTTAATACCGTAATAGTTTTAGAATAAGAAACATAACAATCATTACTTTGATTGGCATTTAATGACACCAAATAATCTCCGGCTTGCGTGTATTGGTGAATAGGAGAAATTAGATTTGAAGTATTTAAATCACCAAAATTCCAGTTAAAAGAAGTTGCATTAGTTGATTGATTCGTAAATATAACATTACCACCATTAGATAAATAAACAGTATCAACATCAGAAGAAAATTGAGCTACAATTTGAGAAGGCTCAGTAATTGTAACAGTATCAATGTTATTTCCACATAAAGGATCAGTTGTTTCAATAAAATAAGTTCCAGCAGTTAAATTCATTAAAGAATCCGATCCAATAATAGCAGTATTTGCAGCAATGATATTATTTAAGCTATCTTTCCAAATAATATCGAAAGGAGTCGAATTATTTTTAGTGTAAACTATTTTAGAATCATTATTTCCAAAACAGCTGATATTAGCAGAAATAATATCAATAGGAGCCCCTATATGTAATAAGAAGCGAGCAGTTTGAGTTGTATCATAAATCATAGTTGAAAAAGAATCAACCAAGGATAAATCATAAAAGATTCCAGAGAAAAGATCTTCTAAAATAAGACAAGAAGAAGAATTGAAATCATACGCATTTTCAAACCTTATAAGATGAGTTGCAGTTACCCCAGTTAAGATTTTAATAGGAATACTAATTTCTTGAGGACTAATTTGATTGATAGAATACTCAAAACCATTTATAATACTTGATATTTTTGGCAAAGAAACATTTGACGAAGCTATTTTTTCAGCATCATATAATGGATCAAAACTATTAGTAGCATTGCTTTCAAAATTAATTACCAATTCATCATTTCCGTAAATATTTTCTGTTTTAATCCTTAAAGGAGCAATAGAAGAGGCCTGTTTTAAGAATGCCCCATCAGTACTTGTTTTACTTGCTTCAGTTACCTGGATAGCAGCTCCAGCGCTTGTAGCCTGCACCCAAAAAGCTTGAGAAGAAGCAATATTACTTGACCCTCCATTTGTTCCTATGCCAGCAACATAGCTTGCAAACTGTTCATTATCAGGATTCCAAATGTAAATAGCATTGTTAATGTTTGTTTTTGTGATGTTTGGAGAATCCCAGTCAAGTGTAGAAGGATAGGGGTTTCCAGCCATATTCCAACCATCATCAGTATTACCTGAATTAGTAAAACTTAAAGGAATATTAATTGTGCCAACATTTGGAGGCCCATCAATATCAATTGTAAAAGGTTGAGTCCCTGTAATTGTATCACCACTCCAGACCCAAAAACCTTGTCCAGGACTCATGCTGTTTGATGCATTAGTAGCAGCAGTAAAGCCATTACTCTGAACCCCAGCCTGCGTTTCATCATAGCTATAGATGGATGGCCAAGGATTAGCTGCCGTTGGCCAATTGGGGAAACCAGAACCAGGATATCCACTAGTTTCAAAATCATCATTTAAGTCCGCTAAAGTAGCTCCAGTAATTGCAGAACTTATAAACCTCCAATTGGTAGATCCAGCATTGATATATCGTTGCATGGTAATGTTGCCGGTAATAGGATTAAAAAACGAACAGGTAGATGTTGTATTGAAGACATTAGTTCCTGTAGCTGGTGTTGTTCCGTCAGAAAATATGGTAACCCCTCCAGCATCAACTAAAGTGTATGCATTTTCATACTCATAAAGCCCCGCGGTATAGTTTAATTGAACTGTAGAGCCTGCAGGAGCAATAAATACATTACTTGAACTAGCTCCTAAAGCAAAATAATCTCCTTCCGGAATTCCATCAATTAAAACAGTAATGAAAGCTCCGTTCCAGCTATCACCATATGTGTCGGTCATATTTAATGTGTAGATGCATTTAGGAGTTAATTCATCAATTCTACCAGTTCCTGATGCATCAGAAATAATAGTTAAAGAATTGTTAGTGTTAAAACTACCTGTAGAAATACCAATACCTAAAGTTCCGTGTAGGTTAATGCTCCCAGAAGCGATATTGGCACCACTCTTATTATCTATAGTTAAATTATATAAGTTTTGATTGGTTGATCCGTTTATTTGATTGGTTATTTTTCCCTTGAAACTTATCGTTCCAGTATTTGGTGTAAAAATTCCATTGTTCGTCCAATTTCGGTAGATATCGATATTATTAGCACCAGCTAAAGTTAAACTCGCACCTGAGCTAATTTGTAAATTTTTACACTCTGCCCCAGCAGCATTAATGGTGGGCATATTTGACATTCCAGAAGGAATAATAGCATCTAACTCATTATTCGGAGTACCAATATCCCAATTAGAATTATTAAACCAATCAGTGCTAACTGACCCGTTCCAAGTGGCTGTTGTTCTAAATGTTAGTTGTGCCTGAGGTTTAGTATTTACTCGCGTATTTGGAGTTTGCCCACAAATACTTCCTGCATTATCATCTCTTCTGTAGCGGTAACCTCTTGTTGCGTTGTAAACTCTTAATTGGCCAGAAGGGTCGAATCCTGGTTGTATTTGGGACCAGCAAATTTCTATTCCAATATTTTGAGTTCCATTCCAATTAAAAGGAGTGTCAAAAACAATCATGTCATAGCCGCCTGGTGTAGGAGAGTATGTAAAAGCATTTTTCACAGTAGTCCATCCAGTTGTACCTAGAGCATTACTTACGTTTGCAGCATTAGTGTGTTTTATTTTAATAGTATAGCCAGGTATTGCATTTACAGGCTGATTAGTTACAAAGAAACCTAGTTGAGAGAGGATGTTTGATCCATTTGCTCCTGCCGCATTCAATTCTGCTACTGTATAAACAAATTGATTAACTTGTCTTCTATAATAAATGTTAATAGGACTTGCTTGGGTAACCGTATTAATAGCTGTACCCGTTCCGAGTTGAATTACTTGGGCGTTAAATTCATAAACACCAAAGGCTAATACAATAAGAAGAAGATATGGTTTCATAGCTGTGTCTTAAATACGTATTTGAATACGCAAAGGTTGCGTATTAATACTAATTAATACTAAGTAAAAATACGTAATTTTTACAGATTTAAGACAATTTCTCTATGAATAGCTATTATAGTTTAATAAATAATGAAAAAAATAGGTAATAATACTTACATGAATCCTAATTCTAGTTTGGCCTCTTCACTCATCATTTCTTTATCCCATGGTGGTTCCCATGCTAGTTCTACTGTAGCAGATTTAACACTCCACATGGCTTCAACTTTTTGCCTAATTTCTTCAGGCATACTTTCTGCAACAGGACAAGACGGAGAGGTAAGTGTCATTATAATTTCAACATTAAAATCATCATCTACATTAATTTCATAGATTAGCCCCATTTCATAAACGTCAACAGGAATTTCAGGATCATAAATTGTTTTGAGAGTTTCAATGATTAACTCTTCAACGTCTTTTTTTGATATTTCTTTTTTGTGATTTTCCATTTCTTAAGCTTTAATTTGAAAAGCGATTGAGTACATTTTAATTTGCTTTACCATAGAAACTAGGCCATTGCTTCTTGTTGGTGATAAGTGTTCTTTTAATCCAATCTGGTCAATAAAGAATAAATCTGACTGAGCTATTTCTAATGGTGTATGATTAGAAAAAACACGAATCATTAATGCAATAATTCCTTTAGTGATAATAGCATCGCTATCAGCAGTAAAAACAATGTTTCCATCTTTTAAATCAGCATGTAACCAAACTCTACTCTGACAGCCTTTTATTAAATTACCTTCTGTTTTAAATTGTTCTTCAATAATTGGTAATTCTTTTCCTAATTCAATGAGGTGTTCATACTTGTCCATCCACTCATCAAATAGTGCAAATTCATCAACTATTTCACCTTGTATTTCTTTAATAGTCATTACACTAACATGTTAACTGCTCTTTTCAGTGCGTTAATAAAAATATCTATTTCTTCAAATGTATTGTAGAAGGCAAAAGAAGCTCTTGCTGTACCTAGAATATCAAATCTGTTCATTAATGGTTCTGTACAATGATGTCCAGTTCTAATAGCAATTCCTAATTTGTCTATTATTGTTCCAATATCTGAAGGATGTGTTCCTTCAACAACAAATGATAAAACACTTGCTTTATTTTCTGCTTCGCCAATTATCCGAACGCCTTGTATTTGTTTAATTTGTTCTGTTGCATAAGCTAGCAATTCGTGTTCATAAGCTTCAATTTTATCGATTTCAATCTTATTTATGTAATTGATAGCGGCAGCTAAACCAATCCCACCAACAATGTTAGGTGTTCCTGCTTCAAATTTGTGTGGTAATTCGTTGTAGGTCGTTTTTTCAAATGTTACTGTTTTAATCATATCTCCACCACCTTGATAGGGAGGTAAATCATTCAGTAAACTTTCTTTCCCGTACAAAATTCCTACGCCTGTAGGACCTAACATTTTGTGTGCAGAAAAAGCATAAAAATCACAATCTAAATCTTGTACATCTACTTTAGTATGTGGTACAGCTTGAGCTCCATCAATTATTACTAATGCACCTTTCTGGTGTGATTTAGCAATGATTTCTTTAATAGGGTTGATTGTTCCGAGTGTATTTGAAACGTGCGTAACGGAAACTAATTTAGTTTTATCAGAAAGCAAGTTTTCAAACTCATCCATCAAAAATTCTCCTCTATCATTAATGGGAACTACTTTTAAAATAGCACCTTTTTCTTCACAAACCATTTGCCAAGGGACAATGTTGGAATGATGTTCCATGGTAGAAATAATAATCTCATCTCCTTTTTTTAGATGTTTTTTTCCAAAACAAGTTGCAATTAAATTAATGCTCCCTGTAGTACCACTTGTAAAAATTACTTCGTGGGTATGTTTTGCATTAATAAATTGTTGAACAGTTGTTCTAGCTTCTTCATAAGCAGTTGTAGCTTCTTGACTTAGTGTATGTATTCCTCTATGAATGTTACTATTTTCGTAAGTATAATATTTATTAATAGCAGAAATAACCGATAAAGGTTTTTGTGAAGTAGCACCATTGTCAAGATAAATTAACGGTTTTCCGTTTACCTCTCTAGAAAGTATTGGAAAATCTTTCCGAATTTTTTCAATGTCTAATATTTCTGTTTTTGTTTT
>JAESTF010000344.1 GCA_016763795.1 Flavobacteriales bacterium | reverse complement strand
ATGTCAGTTCGAGTAAAATTCTGTAAGAATTTAATATCGAGAATAACATTTTGTGCCAAATTTGGAGTTTTAACTTCGGGGCTTTTCTCTCGCAAAACGTACTCAGTGTAAACTAAGGGGGTTTCTTTAAAAAGCGACTTGAACTAACAATAAATTTTCACATCGAAATTAGGCCAATATGTAATAAAATGGTAGTATTTATTTTAAATCGGTAATGGGAGGGGAGCTAATGATGTAGTTGCAAAATTGTTATATTTTAATCTCAAATTTTTCACCAGTTAATTCTTCTGAAACTTCCCATAATCTTTTTGCAACGGCTTTATCATAAGCATGTGGTTTAGGCTCAACCTTTCCTGGCTTCCCTATCATACCTTTATAACCAGTTGGACCAAAATAATCGCCACCCTTTACATCATCACCCAAAACGGCATAAAGCATTGGTAATACTGCTTTTTTAGGAGGGTGTGTTAAAAATGGCACTAAAGGAGCTGTTAGTATTTGTATCAACTTAGGTAAATTATAAAATAAATTGGTTTTAGATATTCCTGGATGTGATGAGACAGCAATAACTTTACTACCAGATTTATCCAATCTGCGCTGTAATTCATAGGTAAACATTAAACAAGATAATTTACTTTGTCGGTAAGCGCCCATTTTATTATAACTTTTTTCAGCATTCAAATTATCGAAATCAATGTAGCCATTTTCATGTGCAAGACTACTTGTGGTTGCTATTCTAGCTCCTTCTGTATTGTTTAAGGTAGGCATTAATAAATTAGTTAGTAAGAAATGACTTAAGTAATTTACTCCCAGTTGACTCTCAAAACCATCTACTGTTTTTGTAAAGGGAGGAATCATAATGCCTGCATTTTCAATCAACAAATTTAGCTGTTTATACTTGCCACAGAAAGCGTTGGAAAAACTCCTAACACTTCCCAAACTATTGAGGTCTAGCTCCATAATTTCAATGTTAGCTGTTGGAACGGTTTTAAGAATTTCCAACATTGTGTTTTGTGCTTTTTTTATATTTCTGCAAGCCATTATAACTTTAACGTTAAGTTTTACTAAACCAATAGTAATTTCTTTACCTAACCCAGTATTGGATCCGGTTACTATCGCTACCTTTCCTTTCTGTGAAGGGATTTGATGGATGTTAAAACTCATGTTTCGGTATTTATTTGTTCTAATTATTAATTAAACTTAAGCAAATGAAGCCTCTTAATTACTATTCTTGAGCACCATGTTGTTTTGCAGTTGCTATCCAGTGTTCAGCAATTGTTTTTTGATCTGCTCCTAAACCTCTAGCCAAATGTAATGCTACACCCATTATTAAAACAGAAGCTCCATGAAATTCTTGAATTGTTGTTAAGGTTCCAAATTTTTCTTGCGCTTTTAACAGTAGGATCTCATTGTGTTGTTGAGCAAAAATAATAGGATCCTGAATTTCATTGCTTATAGTTGGTATCATTAAACAGTCTATCCACTCTTGTCCTATTCTTGCTGCTAATAACTCGGGAAGTTCGTTTGCCATTTCTCTCCAAAGGGGTAATGTTTTTTTGTCTCCAGATGAGGATAAGCCTGAATCGATTAGTAATTCAAAAGCGATATCGGCTATATTTTGCATTATGTTTAAATATTCATCTTGTGCTTTTTCATATTGATTTGCTTCCTGCCCTTTAAGATATTCACCTACACTTAATTTAGGTAATTCTAACACTTCAGCACAGTCATTTAAACAAGGAAACTGATCTCCTTGGTAAATATAGTGTGTTTTATTATGTTGTATTTGCCTACCTAATGGATATAAGCGGCACGCTAATGGTCGCCCTAAGTGAACACTACATCCAAAATCTTCTACATATTGACTGCACACATGCTGTCCTTTATTATCTTCTTTTCCATCAAAACGCAATCGAATTCCACCAAACTCACAATAAAGGTCTCGAAATTCTTTTGGAGTAATTTTTTTTGCTGCACTAAAAGAGAACAACTCCCACGGGTTAAGCATTACCACTTTGCCAAAACAACAAGTCCCAGATCGGGAGCAGGTGAGTGGTAAAATACTTTGAGTATCGAGTTTAGTTGTTTGCATTAAATCTATTTCTATTATTAATTCTAGTTTATTAAATTAAGTTTTAATTTAATTCGATTAAAGATTTCTTGATAGATTTCTGAACATTATCCCTTACCCGAACCTTGTTAAAATCAATAATGATTAGTTCAGTTAAGTCTTTGGTTATAAGAATTATTTTTGCATCTTTTTCTTGCACCTTTTCAATATCTGACAAGGCAGTCTTACGAATTGAATCTGAACGTTTTGTCCTGTAGATTAAGTGACTTCCTGAAATTTCAATAAATAAACTTTTGGATTCAGGAATGAATTTTAATGATCGAATAATTAAAAATAGACCAACTAAAATTCCAATTGGCTTGTCCCAATCTCCTGGGTATTCATATACAAATTCATTTGTTTCTATATAATCGTATAGATCGTAGCTAAACAAAATAATTATAAAAATTCCTGTTAGCATAAATATTGCCATTTTTGGTGAACTTTTTTTTAGTTTAAATTTCATTCGTATAATTAAAGAATTAAGCTTTTGTTACATATAACAAGTGAATAAGAACACTTATTTTGCTTATAGTTTTCTCAAAAATAGGAATTAAAGCAGCTTATTATTAATAGTTAATAAATTAGTCGTTACAGATATGTAATTTCGTCCCCTTCTAAAAAATAAAAATCAATAAAAAATATAGAGAAATGAATATTAACGAACAAATAGTAGCTGAAATAAAAGCTGCTCAAAACATTATAATCACATCACATAAATCAGCTGATGGAGATTCAGTAGGTAGTTCATTAGGTCTTTTAAATTTTATTGAAAAATTAGGTAAAACAGCAACTGTTTGTCATCCAGATGCAGCGCCTAAATTTCTACATTGGTTAGATACTTCAGCTTTTCTTTTAATGACAGATCAACCAACCGAAATAACGGAGGCTTTTGCCAAGGCTGATTTGGTATTTTGTTTGGATTACAATGCAACTAATCGTATTGGACCAGATATGCAAGCTTTGCTAGAAGCAGCAACGTGTAAAACAATAATGATTGATCATCATTTAAATCCTGAAGATTTTGCAACTTTAACAGTTTCTGAACCTTCAGCATCTTCTACATCAGAGTTAATTGTTGAGTTGATCGAACAATCAGGTAATATTGACTTATTGGATGAGAAAATAGGGCCTCCATTGTATTTAGGTATATTAACAGATACTGGTAGTTTTAGATTTTCTTCTACAGCGCCACGCACACACGAAATATTGGCAAAGTTATTAACCGGAGGAGTAGTAAATAATTTGATTCATGAAAAACTAAGCGATAACAACACCGTGAGTCGTCTACGTTTGCAAGGTTATGCCATGTGTGAAAAATTAGAGGTTATGGAAGATTACATGGTTTCTATTATTTCATTATCTAAAGAGGAATTAGCAAAATATAATTACCAAAAAGGAGATACCGATAATTTGGCAAACCAAGCCTTATCAATTCAAGGAATGAAGGCGGCAATTGTGTTTACTGAAAGAGATGGTATAATGAAAATATCTTTCCGTTCGAAAGGGGAGGAGAACCCTGTTAATGTATTAGCTGGAGAACACTTTGATGGTGGCGGACATGCAAATGCTTCGGGAGGCATGAGTGAATTATCAGTAATAGAAACCTTAGCTAAAATTAAGAGCCTAGTACCACGATACTTTTCGGTTCTGTAATACGGATTTATTTTATACAAAAAGCGATTTGAGAATCATCTCAAACCGCTTTTTTTGTGTTTTTATTATTGTAGCCAATTAGATGCTTTTAACAAAAGCTAAAAAAACTTTTTTATGTAATTCCAAACCCATATTAGGAGAAAGTGCTACACGGGCAATGTAATCTT
>JAESTF010000036.1 GCA_016763795.1 Flavobacteriales bacterium | reverse complement strand
TTTTCCAAGAAATTTTTCTATTGTTTTTGCTTTCGCAGGTGACTCGACAATTACTAGATTCTTCGCCATTCATTTAAGGGTTTAAGAATTATTATATTTTGCAAAGAAATGAAATAAAAAATGGATTATCCAAATTGAATTAAGAAATGGCTACCTATATTATAAAATAATATATTTTTTTTGAATAAGCAAATTTTTGTTTTTATGTCATTTTGTCATTGAATCTAAAAAATAAGTAATTTTGTTTTTTGAATACAAAAGAGAATGGAGACAGGAAACAAAGTTATAGATGAGGGAATTCAAGGAAACGCAACGTTGCTTGAACCAAAAGAAAATGGAAGTCGAAAGGTTTATATTGAAAGCTATGGTTGTGCAATGAATTTTTCGGATAGTGAAATTGTTGCTTCTATTTTAGCGAAAGATGGTTTTAATACCACTAAAAATCTAGAGGAAGCAGATGTTGTTTTTGTGAACACGTGTTCGATTAGAGAAAAGGCTGAACAAACGGTAAGGCAGCGATTACGTTCTTTTCAGAAAGCAAAAAAAGAAAAACCAGAAATGATTATTGGAGTTTTAGGTTGTATGGCTGAGCGGTTAAAACATAAATTTTTAGAGGAAGAACGTTTGGTAGATATTGTTGTTGGACCTGATGCGTATCGTGATTTACCGAATTTAGTAAAACAAGTAGATAATGGTAAAAAAGCGGTAAACGTGATTTTATCGAAAGAAGAAACGTATGCAGATATTAGCCCGGTAAGGTTATTAAGTAATGGTGTTTCTGCATTTATTTCGATTACTCGTGGATGTGATAATATGTGCACATTCTGTGTGGTTCCTTATACGAGAGGAAGGGAAAGAAGTAGAAGTCCGGAAACAATTTTAAATGAAGCTCGTGAATTATTTGAAGAAGGTTATAAAGAAGTAACACTTTTAGGGCAAAATGTAGATTCTTATTTGTGGTACGGAAAAGAAGGCTTGAAAAAAGATTTTAAAAATTTATCTGATGAAGAAAAAGCAAACAGTATGAATTTTGCTCAATTGATGGAGCAGGTTGCATTAGTTAGCCCGAAATTGAGAGTGCGTTTTTCTACATCACATCCAAAAGATATTACTGATGAATTTTTAGAAATGATGGCGAAATACGACAATATTTGTAAATATATTCATTTGCCATTTCAGAGTGGAAATACTAGAGTGCTAGAAAAAATGAACCGTGGCTATACTCGAGAATGGTATATGGGGAGGATTGATAAGGTTAAAGAGGTAATGCCCGATTGTGCAATCTCTGCAGATATTATTGCTGGGTTTTGCTCGGAAACAGAAGAAGAACACAAAGATACTTTATCTATGATGGAGTATGTGAAATACGATTTCTCATATATGTTTAAATATTCGGAGCGACCAAATACTCAGGCTGCTAAAAAATTTGAAGATGATGTGAGTGAGGAAGATAAAAGTAGAAGGTTATCTGAAATAGTTGAATTACAAAGAAATCATTCTTTTGAAGCAAACAAAGCTTATGTAGGGAGAGTTTTTGAGGTGTTGGTAGAAAAACCGTCTAAAAGAAATGATCAAGAATTAGCAGGAAGAACTTCTCAGAATACGGTAGTCGTTTTTCCGAAAGAAAATTATAAAGTGGGAGATTATGTAATGGTGCAAGTGAATGATTGTACAGGAGGGACATTGCTGGGGAAAGCGGTAAAATAGTTGACAGTTGTTGGTGTTTAGTTGTCAGTAAAAAAGAACTATTCACTAAAAACTAGTTACTAAAAACTAAATTTATGAATACACAGCAAATAAAACAACGGTTCGGAATTATAGGGACATCGCCTGATTTAGATAGAGCAATTGATATTGCAACACAAGTTGCAATAACGGATTTGTCTGTTTTAATTACAGGAGAAAGTGGTGTTGGTAAAGAAGTCATGCCTCAAATCATTCATCAATTAAGTGCAAGAAAACACAATAAATACATTGCTGTAAACTGTGGGGCAATTCCTGAAGGAACAATTGATTCAGAATTGTTTGGGCATGAAAAAGGAGCCTTTACAGGAGCACACGATTCTCGTAAAGGTTATTTTGAAGTTGCTGATGGAGGAACTATCTTTTTGGATGAAGTTGCTGAGCTTCCTGTTCAAACACAAGTTAGGTTGTTGAGGGTTTTAGAAACAGGAGAATTTATAAAAGTAGGTTCATCTAAAGTGATGAAAACAGACATTAGAATTGTTACAGCAACAAACGTAAATATTCCTGAAGCAATTAGAAAAGGGAAATTTAGGGAAGATTTGTTTTATCGTTTAAATACGGTACCAATTCATTTGCCTGCTCTACGAGAGCGTAAAGACGCTATTCATTTATTGTTTAGAAAGTTTGCTGCAGATTTTGCGAATAAATATAGAATGCCTGCAGTTAAATTATCTCCAGAAGCAATTGTATTATTAGAAAATTATAGGTGGAAAGGAAATATTAGGCAATTAAAAAATATTGCAGAGCAGATTTCGGTTATTGAAAGCACGAGAGATATTAATGGTGTTATTTTAACGAAATATTTACCCTCAGATAACACTCAAAACTTACCTACTGTATACAAAGGTGGTGAAAATTCAGATCTATCAGAAAGGGATATTTTATATAAGGTGTTGTTTGATTTAAAAGGAGATGTAACAGAGCTAAAAAACATTGTTGTAGGCTTAGTCCAAAACAATGGGGGCGAAAGAACTGATGGAATAAATAATCCAGCAATAATGCAAAGTGTTCAGCGTTTGTATGAAAATAAGGAGCAACCACCATTAGAAGAAGCTAAGGTTTATACACCTCAAATTTTACCTAGAGAAGATCAGAGTACTTCGGCTTTGCTCAGTGTACAGCACCAAGAAGTTGTTGAAGAGTCTTTATCTTTGGCTGATAAAGAAAAAGAAATGATCATTAAAGCCTTGCAGAAATATAGCGGGAAGCGAAAAAAAGCTGCAAATGAATTAGGGATTTCTGAACGAACACTTTATCGAAAAATTAAAGAATACGATATTAACAGTTGAAAAAACTTATTTATATATCACTATGTCTTGTTGCAATAAGTTGTAAAGTAAACTATTCGTTTACAGGAGCTTCTATTGCGGAGGATGTAAAAACGGTTTCTGTAAAAACGTTTCAGAGTTATGCTCCTCTGGCTAATGCTAATTTAAGTCAGACTTTTACCGAAGCATTAAAAGATAAATTCTTATCGCAAACTAATTTGGATTTAGCCACAAGAGATGGTGATTTACAATTTGAAGGTTCGATAACAGGCTATGCAGTAACTTCGGTAGCAATACAAGGAAATGAGACAGCCGCATTAAACCGATTAACAATAACGGTCAAAGTGAAATTTGTTAATACCAAAGATGAAAAAGCTAATTTTGAAACTAACTTTTCACGTTATTTAGATTATGAAAGTTCTCAGAATTTAGCAAGTGTAGAAGATGAATTAATAAAAGACATTAATGATCAACTAACACAAGATATTTTTAATAAGGCAGTGAGTAATTGGTAAATGCAAGTAAATAATTTTATAAAATATTTAGATCATTCAGAACAGCTTAAAACGGTGTCTGAAAATGAAATTATGCCAATTATTAAGGAGTTTCCTTATTGTCAGACAGGACAATTAATGTATGCAATTCAATTAAATTTGAATGACAACATTTTATTTGAAGAACAATTAAAAAAAGCTGCGTCTATTTGTCCTGATAGGAATAAATTATTTGAATACATTCATCAAAAAATTGAGGTTTCTTACCTTGATAAGGAGTTGGAGGAGGTTGTTTCTGAAAAAGAAGTTTCAGAAGAAAAAATAGCACCAATTAAAGATGAACAGAAAAAAGGAATTGTTTCAGATGAAAAATTTATTCCGACTGAAGGGCAAGATGAATTGTCTATTTTAGAAAAAGAATATTTAACAGTAGCAATAAGTAGTACTATTTTATTAGAAGCAGATAATGTTAAAGAAACCATTTCAAAATCAGAAAATGCTGAACCTGAAAAAGAAATTAATTTATTTGATGAAGGTGTAGCACATTCTTCTTCTTCATGGTTGAAACATTATAATGGAGAAGAAGAAGTTAAAGAAGTAGTAAGTAAGCAGGAGCAAAATCAAGATATTATTAATCGCTTTATACAGGAAGACCCAAGGGTTAAGCCAAAAAAGACAGCGTTTTATTCTCCAACTAATATGGCAAGATTAAGTGTTACTGATGATGGTTTAGTAAGTGAAACTTTGGCAATAATTCATGTAGATCAGGGCAATTTTCAGGAGGCAATTAACACTTACGAAAAATTAAGTTTGAAAAATCCAAAAAAAAGCAGTTATTTTGCAGCCCAAATTAAAATTTTGAAACAAAAACTAAAATAATGTTTGCACTTATCACCGTCTTAGTAATAATCGTTTGTATCTTATTAATCCTAATTGTATTAGTTCAAAATCCAAAAGGAGGATTGGACTCTGCATTTTCTACTAACAACCAAGTAATGGGCGTTAGAAAAACAACAGATTTTTTAGAAAAAGCAACTTGGACAATGGGAATCGCATTAGTTGTACTGAGTATCGCATCATCCGCATACACAAGCAGTAGTTCATCAGTTACTACAGATGAAGATGGTGGAGCACAGTCAAAAATGATTGAGGAAATTGATGAGCAAGCAATGCCATCAGCACCAGCAGCTAGTAGTATTCCTCTTCCCGCAAATAATGCTCCAGCAGCAGCTTCGCAACCAGTAACAGAAGATGAAGAGGAAACAGACTAAAAGATAAAAAAATATGTAAAAGTGTCAGTTAAATAATATTTTTCTGACACTTTTTTTATGGAATAAGAAGTTTTGTCGTATACTGATACCGTTTTTTCAATTGGTATGAAATGTGACTACTTCGAACAAGAAATAATAAATTAAAATATATATAATATGGCAATTAAAATTAAACCATTAGCAGATAGAGTGATTATTGAAGCTTCGGCTGCTGAAGAGAAAACAGCTGGGGGGATTATTATTCCTGATACTGCAAAAGAAAAACCACAAAGGGGTAAGGTTGTAGCAGTAGGTAGCGGAAAGCCAGATGAACCAATGACTGTGAAAACAGGAGATATGGTGCTTTATGGAAAGTATGCAGGAACTGAAGTTGCTGTTGAAGGAAAAGATTATTTAATTATGCGTGAAGCAGATATTTTCGCAATCGTTTAAAAAATAGTTTTTAGACATTAGTAACTAGTTTTTAGTTATGTTGTCTATAAAAAAAGAGTTAAACAAAATGGCTAGTTACTAAAAACTAGTTACTAACAACTAAAAGATATGGCAAAAGATATAAAATTTGATGTTGAGGCAAGAAATGGTTTAAAAGCCGGTGTCGACAAAATAGCAAATGCAGTAAAAGTAACATTAGGACCAAAAGGAAGAAATGTAATTATTGATAAAAAATTTGGAGCTCCACATGTAACTAAAGATGGTGTTTCGGTAGCGAAAGAAATTGAATTAAGTGACCCTGTAGAAAATATGGGTGCACAAATGTTAAAAGAAGTAGCAAGTAAAACTGCAGATGATGCAGGAGATGGAACAACTACGGCTACAATTTTGGCGCAATCTATTGTTACAACAGGATTAAAAAATGTTGCGGCAGGAGCAAATCCAATGGATTTAAAAAGAGGAATTGACAAGGCTGTAAAAGCAGTTGTTGCAGAGTTAAAAAAGATTTCGAAAAGTGTTGGTAACGATAATGAGAAAATTAAACAAGTAGCAACAGTATCATCAAACAATGATGAAACTATCGGGAGTTTAATTGCTGAAGCAATGGCTAAAGTAAAAACGGAAGGAGTTATTACTGTTGAAGAAGCAAAAGGAACAGAAACAACTGTTGATATTGTAGAAGGAATGCAGTTTGATAGAGGTTATTTATCTCCTTACTTTGTTACCGATGCAGAAAAAATGTTGGTAGAAATGGAAAATCCATACATTTTGGTGTATGACAAAAAGATTTCTAACATGAAGGATCTTTTACCATTGTTAGAGCCAGTTGCACAATCAGGAAAACCGTTGTTGATTATTGCAGAAGATGTTGATGGAGAAGCATTGGCAACTTTAGTAGTAAACAAATTAAGGGGTGGTTTAAAAATAGCGACTGTAAAAGCTCCAGGTTTTGGAGATAGAAGAAAAGCAATGTTAGAAGATATTGCAATTCTTACTGGTGCAAGCTTAATTTCTGAAGAGCAAGGCTTTAAATTAGAAAATGCTACATTAGAAATGTTGGGTACTGCAGCAAAAGTTTCTATTGATAAAGACAACACAACTATTGTAGATGGAGCTGGTAAAAAAGCAGATATTAAAGCAAGAATTGGTCAGATTAAAGCTCAAATAGAATCAACTACTTCGGATTACGATAAAGAAAAATTACAAGAGCGTTTAGCTAAGTTAGCTGGTGGAGTTGCTGTTTTGTATGTTGGTGCTACTACTGAGGTTGAGATGAAAGAGAAGAAAGATAGGGTAGATGATGCTTTATCTGCAACAAGAGCTGCTGTTGAAGAGGGGATTGTTCCTGGAGGAGGAGTTGCGTTAGTTAGAGCAGAAAAAGTGTTGGAGAAGTTAACTGGAGAAAATGCAGATGAAGATACTGGTATTGCAATTGTAAGAAGAGCAATTGAAGAACCGTTAAGACAGATTATTGTAAATGCAGGTGGTGAAGGAGCTGTTGTTGTTCAGAAAGTAAGAGAAGGAAAAGGAGACTTTGGTTACAATGCTAGAACTGAAGAATACACTAACATGTATAAAGCAGGAATTATTGATCCAACTAAAGTAACTCGTATTGCTTTAGAGAACGCTGCATCTATTGCTTCATTGTTACTAACTACTGAATGTGTTATAACTGATGAGCCAGAGGAAGAAGGCGCAGGAATGCCTCCTATGGGCGGAATGGGTGGTGGAATGCCAGGCATGATGTAGAATTGTTATTGATAATTAATATTCAGAACCTCATTTGTTAATTAACAAATGAGGTTTTTTATTTTATTACTTTTAAAGTTTAAATCTTTAATATGAAAAAGCTACAAATATTTTTAATACTATTAATATTAGGAGTTACAGCTAAATCTCAAACCCTAAAACCAACAAAAGGATACTCGACACAAATAGGCAATACTATTGCAATGTTAGAAGACTTGAAAGCTCGGATAACAAAAAGTGTGGTGAATCTTGAGGTGGAGGGAACAGATTTTTTGTTAGATAAAGAAGCGAATAGAGTTGGAGCTTTAATTATGCATTTAGCAGCTACTGAGAAATATTATCAATTATATACATTTGAAAATAGAGGGTTTAATAAAGAGGAAGTTGAAAAATGGGAAGTAGGATTAAAATTGGGAGATGTTGCTCGTGAGAAATTTATTGATAAGCCAATTAGTTTTTATTTAGATATTTGGAATGAAGTGCGTAAAGAAACTTTGGAATTATTGAAGACAAAAAACGATAAATGGTTTAATGCAAAAGTTAAAGGGAGCACGATGAATAATCATTGGGCATGGTATCATGTAATGGAGCACCAAGCTAATCATATGGGTCAAATACGATTGATTACAAAGCGAATACACAAAAGATAATTTTAATGAAACTAAATTTAGCACAAAAAATAGGGGTAGGAGGAATAGTCTTTATTTTGATTGTTGCGGTTGTATTTTATTTGGTAAATTATTTTTCTCTTTTTATTTTTATCGGAACAATTCCTTTTTGGATGTTAATTTTGATTGGATCTTCTATAAATAAAAAAAGGAGCTGAAAATTTTTCAGCTCCTTTTTTTAATATTATAAATCAAAATCTGGCTCAGCAGCTTTTGCGTATTTCTTCTTTTTAGGCTTAATTTTTTTTACAAAAAGAACATTAACTAATTCTTCATCTTCAGTAAGAATTACATTACTTATCCCATTAACAATTTTCACAGGTTTTGCTTCGTATTTAAATCTTAGATTAAGTTTTTCATAAGTTCCATCTTCAAATTTAAGGTGCATGTTTTTATAATCAACATTGCCATTTTTCACTTTTACTTTTCCGTAAAAGCAATCTGCTAAGCTGCCTTTTCTTATGGTAATGATAACATCATCATAAATACTGTCATTTATTTCAAACGCGCCTCGTTTTTCAAATACTTTGGCATACTTTGCATAGCAAGTTAATTGCCCATTCCCTTGTGAAAAAACAGGTGAAATAATGGCTATTAGAATTAAAGTTGATAAGATTTTTTTCATAATTTTTCTTTTAATGGTTATAAAAATAAATATACTTTACTTATTATCTAAATTTGATTGGAATTATTTTGTATTTTAATCGTTTAAAAGAAGATAAAGAAATGAGTATAGCATTAATTAAAAATAATTTTTTAGAAGCAAGTCAATTATTAGACCAATTTATTAATAATGAAAATAATTTCCAAAAAATTAAAGATGCTGCTGAGATAATGGTAAAATCCGTTAATAATGGTGGAAAAATTATTTCTTGTGGAAATGGAGGTTCGATGAGTGATGCAATGCATTTTGCAGAAGAATTAACAGGGAGGTTTAGAGAAAATAGGAAAGCTATTGCGGCAATTTCAATTTCTGATTCATCGCATATAAGCTGTGTAGGGAATGATTATGGTTATGATGAGATATTTGCTAGGTATATTGATGCTTTAGGTAAAAAAGAGGATGTGTTATTGGCAATAAGTACTAGTGGGAATTCTAAGAATGTGTTAAGAGCAGCAATACAAGCGAAAGAAAGAGGTATGACAATTATCGGATTGACAGGTAAAGATGGAGGTGAATTAGCTGGAATTTGTGATGTGGAAATTAGGGTTTCTCATAATGGATATTCTGATAGAGTTCAGGAAATTCATATTAAAATAATACATTCACTTATTCATTGTATTGAAGAAAATTTGTAATAAATGCTTGTAAAAACATTTGGTAGTGCTGTTGTTGGAGTAGATGCTATTACAATTACTGTAGAAGTAAATGCTGATAGAGGCTTCAAGTTTTTTATGGTAGGATTACCAGATAATGCTGTAAAAGAAAGTCAACACCGTATAGAGTCGGCATTAAAAAATGTTGGGTTTAAAATGCCAGGAAAAAAACTGGTAATTAATATGGCTCCTGCTGATATTCGAAAAGAAGGGTCTGCTTATGACTTGACTATTGCAATAGGAATTTTGGCTGCATCGGGTCAAATAAATCATGAAAAAATTAATGATTATGTGATTATGGGAGAGCTTTCGTTAGATGGAAGTTTACAACCAATAAAAGGGGCGTTACCAATTTCTATACAAGCAAAAAAAGAAGGTTTTAAAGGTTTTATTCTGCCAAAAGGAAATGCAAAAGAAGCAGCGGTTGTTGATGGATTAGATGTGTATGGAGTTAATAGTATAAAGGAAGTAATAGATTTTTTTAATGAGGGGAAACCATTAGACAAGGTTGAAATTGATACACGAAAAGAATTTTATAAAAACCTAAACAGTGTTGATTTTGATTTTGAAGATGTAAAGGGTCAAGAAAACATTAAACGAGCTTTAGAAATTGCTGCTGCAGGAGGCCATAATGTTATTTTAATAGGACCGCCAGGAGCAGGTAAAACAATGTTAGCTAAAAGGTTGCCAACAATTTTACCTCCATTATCATTACAAGAAGCTTTAGAAACAACAAAAATTCATTCAGTTGGAGGTAAATTAAGCAAAGAGACATCATTAATAAGTGTAAGGCCATTTCGTTCACCTCACCATACTATTTCAGATGTAGCGCTAGTTGGTGGCGGTAGTTTTCCGCAGCCAGGAGAAATATCTTTGGCACATAATGGAGTGTTGTTTTTAGATGAATTGCCAGAGTTTCAGCGAACCGTTTTAGAGGTGCTACGTCAGCCGTTAGAAGACAGAAGTATTACAATTTCTAGGGCAAAATTTACAGTGGATTACCCTGCAAGTTTTATGATGATAGCTTCAATGAACCCTTGTCCTTGCGGTTATTATAATCACCCCGAAAAAGATTGTGTTTGCTCTCCAGGAGTGGTTCAAAAATATTTAAATAAGATTTCAGGACCTTTATTGGATAGAATTGATTTGCATGTAGAAGTTACGCCAGTTTCATTTAATGAATTAAGCGATAAAGGAAAAGGAGAATCGAGTAATGATATAAGAGAAAGGGTTATTGCTGCCCGAATAATTCAGGAAAAACGGTTTAAAAATAATAAAGGAATTCACGCAAATGCACAAGTTTCGCCTAAAATTTTAAAAGAAATTTGCGAAATAGATCAAGCTGGGAAGGATTTGTTAAAAAAAGCGATGGATAGGTTAGGGTTGTCTGCGAGAGCTTATGATAGAATTTTAAAAGTTGCGAGAACTATTGCAGACTTAGAGAGATCTGAAAATATTGAAACAAATCATTTAGCAGAGGCAATTCAATATAGAAGCCTCGATAGAGAAGGATGGGCAGGCTAATTAGGATTAAAAATAATAGACTTAAATTTGAGTCGGTTAAAAAAATAAATTTTTATGAAGAATACAAATTTTTCACACAGATTCCTTTTGCTAATAATCTTTATGGGAGGGATATTATTTTTTTCTTGTTCAAAAGAAGATGAAGAAGTGCCATTAGCAAATGTTGAGGTAGAAACTTTTGATAAGGGGTATTTATTAATTAAAATACATGCTGATCCTTCATTATCAATAGACAGTATTAAATATTTTAATTTTACAAAAGGAACTTCTTTTGATATCCCTAATTCTGATTTAGGTTATAATTTAAGCGCAAATTTGGCGGTTTTATCTAAGCCACTTATAAGCGGAACTAAAAACGATCAAGTACAATGCTGTATTTATTTAAAAACTCCAATAAATTTTGCTGTTGCTTTTGAAGATTTAAGTCAAACAGTAGGAGGGAGCTTTTTAGATTCAATGAATACTATCTTTTCTGGAGGAAATAGCGTTTACTGTATAAATGGAGTTTATTAGTTAATGTTGATTCATCTTTTTAGCCATTGATTCTAATTCTTTTAAGATGATATTTCTATCAGCCATTAGCTGTACAAGCACTTTTTGTTTACTAAAAAATTTGGAAGTAAATTGCCAATTGTAATAGAACCTACGTGCAATACGTGCATAAAAAATAGTAAAAAATCCACTTAAAGGAAGCGCTATTCCATAGCATAAAGTAAGAATAGTAGATTCTGAAAATGACCAAACTAAATAGGTGGTAAGAGAATAAAATAAAATAAATGAAAATGTTCCGATAGACATCAATAGTGCACCATAGAAAGCTTCGCTATCGGTTATTTTTAATGCTAAAGTTCTAGGAAGTTTAAATGGAATAAAGCTATTAACGTAGCCAAAAAGCCAAAGAGGGAATCCTAGTATTAAAATTAGGATTGATTTTAAAAAATATTGCCCTAAATTCCTTAGTTGACTTCCTTTTTGGAGTGTTCGATCTGAAATGTTTAATTCTTTTAAGTTTAAAAAGTAGTCATCAATTTTTGTTTTCATTTTATTGAAAAGGATAGCATCTGCTTTTTGATAGTGTTGAATGGCTTCGTAGATGCCCTTAGATATTTCTACACTTGCAAAAGTTCCTGAATTGTTTTTTAATAACTGAGATTTATAGAGACTTTCTATTCTTTCTACTAAAACTTCATATTCGTCATTTTCTATGTCAATAATTAAGTTTTTAATATTTTCTTCAATATCGGCAGTTAGCTTTTTTGCTGTAGAAACTTCTTCTGTTTTGTAGTTTTCTATGTAATTCTTAGTTTCTAAAGGCTTACCAAACTGGATGTAAAGCTCGCTTCTAAATCTGCTCGATTTAGTGTAGTTTAAACCAACAGGAACAATTTTTATATTTAAGTTGTAGTTATTTTCTTTTGCTGTTCCTAAAGCTATCCTAGCGGCACCTGTTTTAATTTTTCTAAGCCTTCTTTCGCTTTCGCTTGTTCCTTCTGGAAAAATCATTATAACACCGTTATTACTTAATCTCTCATAACAGGCTTTAAAAACTTCTTGGTTTTCACTTAGTTTATTGGGATTATCTTGAGCACGATAAATAGGAACCATATTAAATCGTTTTAAGATTTTGGCTATTATTTTATTGTTAAACATAGTTGCTTTTGCTAAAAAACTAATTTTTTGTTCAACCAAAACAGCGATACATAAAGGGTCTAAGAAAGAACTAGGGTGGTTAGCTACGATTAAGAACGGACCATTTTTTGGAATGTTTTCAAGCCCTTGGATATGGCGTTTACGAAAATAAACCTTTAGTGCATGGGTCGTTAATATTTTAAAAAATGAATATAACATTTATTAATTTTAGGATAAATTTACAAGAAATTAGATTCATCAGTCTAACAAAAACAGAATAAAAACTGACTTTTGAGAAAATGACTAGCTTAATAGAAAATAAATGGATTTATAAATCCATTGATATATAGTTTCAGAGGTTTTACTTTTTGATTTTTTTTAAATAGATACTGATTCCCATTGGCGTCTATCATTGGAATATGGGCGTTTTTATGTTTTTTAGAGTTAAAGAGATCATGAATAAACCTGTTTTGTATTATGTGTCTAATTTTTTCACTATCGACACCTATGTTTGCTTGATATGCTTGATAATAAGCACCAGAAAATTTAACTTGGGCACTTAATAATCCGTTTGAAAAATTAGTGTTTTTATCTTTTTTAGGCTTTTCATAAAGGTGAGAATACGGATAGTTTAGATCTTTAATTTTATGTCCCATTTCTCCTGTAAAAAGTGATGTGTTTATAGAAAACTGAGACTTATTTTTTTGATATTGCAAAAGGAATGCACCAGTTCTATAACGATCGAATTTAGGTCGTGCAAACAGATCGTTTTCTATAATAAAACTAAAATGGGACCATTGTAAAGCAATAATTCCTGTTTGCTGAGTTGTATTTTTGCTATTAAGATATATGTTGAACGAATACCCAATACTGTTTTTATATGAAGTTTGATTGCTAATTGGGCTATAAAAATAATTGGTATCTAAAGTTTGACTTTTACTATAACCATAAAGAATTCCTATACTAGTAACAGCCTCAAAATACTGACTTTTAGGTCCAAGGCTTTTAGCGTTAAAATAAAGCCTTAACTCAGGACTTAGTTGAAAGTGATTACTTTGATAATATGAGCCAATAACAACTCCAAGTCGATTAAAATGGGTGCCAAAAGCAATGACAATTCCGACATTGGCTCCATAATTTTCTTTCTGATACTGTTGTGCCGAAATATTTTCGCAAAAAATTAATGCAACAATTATAGAAAAAACTTTTAAGTATTTATGTTTAATCTGAAACAACATAATTCTTATGAGGTTTTATTTTATAAGAATACCCTAAAGTTACTTCTGTAAAATCGGCTTGTCCGGCATTGGCTTTTATGTGGGTTCCGATAAAAATATTATGTTTAGGGAATTTATTGGTATTAATAAGGTATAGATTTAGTCCTAGTCGGCTTGAAAAGGCTCGTTTAAAATTAGATTTAAATTTTTCATAACCATGAAATCGATTTCCTGCCGGAAAGTCCTTTTCAAATTGTTTGTAAAAAGGCTTGTAAACATTTACCCCTAATTGAAAATCAATACTAAAATGACTCATTAAAAATTCAGCCCCTAAATAAATAACAACATTTGATGCCGATTTTTTAGGATTATCTATATACTCAGAATAGTTGTTTTTTATTATTTGGTCATAATATTGCTCGTAATACCTATACGTAATTCCAATATTTAATTTTAGATGTTGCTTGTATACTTTTCCTAGAGCAAGAGACGTGGAGTGAACCTTTCTTTTACTACCTCCAACTGGTCCATCTTCATCTCCGTATTCATGAAACCCTAGACCTCTTCTTAAACTTACTGAATAAACTTTTTTTTGGTTTACGCTGTGTTTATTTTTTGTAAGTTGGTAATTAGTCGTCTTTTTATTATAAAACTGTGTAGAAAGGCTAATTAAACCAGAATTAATTCCAAGATTTGGTAATTGAGTATGCCCATTTGATGCGTGAGAAAAACCAATTCCTGCACGTAAATTGAATCCTTCTTTTTCTAAAAAAGTTTTGTACAAAAAGGCTTGAAAAGCCCACATATATTTTGAACCAACATCTATATTCCTAGGGTTTTTAATACTATCATAGTAAGTCGTAAAATAAGAAGCTCCTATTCCTAACTTTAAATAATATGGTTTTACATTCTTATTAAATAAATTGTATGAAATAAATAGGAGTGAACTAAATTGGTGTCCAAATATCTTGTTGTTTCCAATATTAGAGTAAAAAACGGTAAGCCCTGTTTGTGGATAATTAAAATATTTAGCCCATAAACTATTAGTATCATTTTTAAATGAGCCAATGCTGACAGCAAAACCATGCTGAATATGTGTGTTTGGAAAACTGTTTACATAATTGGGGACTACTCGTCCTGCCATATATTCAGTTTCTACGAAAAGTGTTCGTTTTTTAATCGTTTTCTGAGAAAAACAGTTCGTATTGAATAAACTTAAATTCAGAAAAACAATAAATATGTATGTTAAAGATTTGATACGTAAAATTAAATTATTTTTTGAGAGAAAAACTATATCCTAAAGTAAATTCAGTAAAATCGGCTTTTCCCATATTGGCATTGATATGAGCGCCAACAAAAAGGTTGTGCTTAGGGAGTTTGTTTGTGTTTTTTAAATATAGATTTGCGCCAACTCGAGAGGAAAAAAATTCTCGTAATTTTGTTCCTATATCTGTTCCTTTACTAAATTGTTTATAAAAAGGTTTATGTAGATTCACACCCAACCTAATTTCAGCACCAAAATGACCCATCAAAAATTCGTTACCAACAAATAAAATGATATTAGATGCTGACCATGTTCTGTTGTCACTTAATCCATCTATATCAGTTTCTTTTAGGTGAGTATTAAATTGTTCATAAAAACGATAGATAAGGCCAGCCCTTAATTTAATATGATTGTTGAAAATTACACCATAAGCGAATGAAGTTGAATAAACAGGTTTAGATCTTCCTGTAAGTGGTCCTTCGGAATCATCTTGCTCATGGATGCCATAACCTTGTTGGCTATTTATAAAATAACTTTTAGGTGAATGGTTTTTTCTTTTTACTCTTGTAGGAAAATTAAAATTAGTTTGTTTTTTTCTATAAAACTGTCCCGAAAGACTAAATAGACCTGAATTTATCCCCAAATTAGGCAATTTTGTATGTCCGTTTGATTCATGAGAAAACCCTATACCAACTTTAAGTTTAAATTTATCTGTTTGAAAAATTTGTTGAGATAAAAAGACTTTAATATCCCAAGTGAAATGAGAACCAATAATTTCGTTGGTGGGATTGGTTATGCTATCAAAAAAAGTGGAAAAATACGAAACACCTGCTCCAATCCTTAGTTTTGTTTTACCAGGCCATTTATTAAAAAGGTTTAACGAAATAAAAGGCAGTGCACTTAATTGATATCCGAACACAGCATTATTCCCTAAGTTTGAATAAACAAACATCATTCCTGTTTCTGGGTAATTGTAGTATTTTCCCCAAGAGCTGGTATCTGCATTTGAAGCACCAATACTTAATGTAAATGCATGTTGTAAATTTGTATTCGGAAAAGTATCAATACTTTGATTGGGTAAAATTTCCCCAATCATGTATTCTGCTTCTAAAAAATAATTTCTATCTGCTTTTTGGGCAGATAGAAAAGAAGAAAAGCTAACAATAAAAACTACTATTAGCTTAACTTTCCGTGACATTGCTTGAATTTTTTACCACTTCCGCAAGGGCATGCTTCATTTCTTCCCACCTTTTTTTCAACCCTAACAGGTTGTGTTTTAGGTTTAGGAGGCTCTGCTATTGCTTGTTCCCCTTGCTGTGTTGGTGCTGCAGTTTCTGGCCGGCTCATCTCTAACTGACTCATGTCTGGTTTACGAGGTGCTTGTTCTTGCATTGCAATATTTCCTTCTTGTTGAGGTAGGTTACATTTCATTAAGAAACTTCCAACTTCCTTATTCATTTTTAAGAGCACTTCATTAAATAATTTAAATGCTTCAAATTTGTAAATTAATAAAGGATCCTTTTGTTCGTGTACTGCATTTTGAACGGATTGTTTTAACTCATCCATTTCTCTTAAATGCTCTTTCCAATCATCATCAATCATTGCTAAAATTACAGCCTTTTCAACAGTTTTCACCAATTCTTTTCCTTCTGATTTTACTGTTTTTTCTAATGGAGTAGTAATGTTAATTGTTTTGATTCCATCAGTAATAGGGACTACAATGTTTTCATATTGAGCACCTTGGTTGTCATAAACATCTTGTATAACTGGCATTGCAGTTTTTGCGATAAACTCCGATTTTCTAATGTAATGATTAACTCCTTTTTCGTGTAAGTCTTCAGTTAAAGTAGTTATGTTTCCTTCAAAAAATTCTTTTTCAGAAAAAGGACATTCAATTGATAATAATCTAAATAATTCTAATTTGAATCCTTCGTAATCTCTGTAACCTTGATATTCTTCAACAATAGATTCACTAATATCATAAATCATATTAGAAATTTCTACTCCTAAACGTTCTCCGTATAAAGCATTTCTTCTTTTGCTGTAGATAACCTCACGTTGAGAATTCATAATATCATCATACTCTAACAATCGTTTTCTGATACCAAAATTATTTTCTTCAACTTTCTTTTGAGCACGTTCAATAGATTTGGAAACCATAGAATGAGAAATAACTTCACCTTCTTCTAACCCCATTCTATCCATTAATTTGATAATTCTTTCGGAATTAAATAAACGCA
>JAESTF010000343.1 GCA_016763795.1 Flavobacteriales bacterium | reverse complement strand
TGATGCAGCTATCGTATAAGTTACTGTATAGGTATTAGCACTACTTGTTCCTGGAGTTATTGCTCCTGTACTGGAATTAATCGTTAAACCTGCAGGGGAAACTGTATATATTCCACCTCCTGTTCCTGTTTGTGTTACTGATTGTACGCCATCTGATGTACAGAACGGACTAGTATAACTGATTGTCCCAGTTGGTGCAGCTGTTATCGTTACACTTGCTGTTGTTGATGCATTACAACCTGATGGCAATGCCGTACCTACAAAATAAGTTATCATGTAAGTATTGGGTGTACTAGCTCCGACATTAATAACACCAGTTGATGCGTTTATTGATAAACCACCCGTAGATGAATAAGTACCACCTGCAGTTCCATTTAATGTTGGAGAAATATTTCCGCTAGTAGAACATACAGGAGAAGAATAACTCAATGTTACTGCTGTAAAAGGGTTTGCAACTGTAATGGTTTCCGTAACACAAGATTGACAATCTGCTGGTGACGCTCATTCATTATCCCAACAATATTCTACATTATAAGATCCTGGACCTGCAATAGATGGATTAAAAAATGCTCTTCCATAATCCGTAGTCTGAAAAGATCCTGGTGGACATGTTGGACATGAGTAAGTAGCACTACCGCTTACCGATCCCACTGGAATGGTAATAAATTGACAGCCACCACTACTAGGAGGACCATTCGGACCTGCAGCACCACCTCCAGCAGTCCATGTACCTGTAGACAATACAGTTCCGCATGCTCCATCAGTAATTGTATAAGACATATTTGTTCCTGCAGTTACATCACAAAGTTCAACACCGAGTGACGTAGGTGCAACATTATCAACTTCTAACATTGTAAAAGTGTAATTAGAAGCTGCAGGAATGTTTGTTGCAGACCAGAAATTAGACCATGGCGGTGTATTTTCGTACCCATAAATATTATTACCTGTTGCATTACCATTCGTGGGTTGTATATCCACTATTATGGAAGGAGCTATCGCTCCCCCAGCAGTTGTAGGGTCATCCTCTCTTATAGTTAACCAACCCGAAACATTGCAATCTAACGAAATAGGAAAAGCGTATGAAGAAGCTCCTACTTCGGCATGAATTCCTATCGTAGGACATGCAGGAACTACAATGGAGCAGTTTGTTGATCCAGACCCTCCTGTTTGTTGAAAAGTTATTGTCCCTGCTTCGTTAGAAAAATTAGTAATCAATATCATGTAAACATCTCCAGCTGTAGCAGAATTGATCGTCACTGTTTCTTGAGGCGCAGGGTCATAACTACAATCAACTACTTGATTAGGATCTGCTGCTGTACTTGCATTACCATGATTGCCACAATAACTAATTGCTTCTGTTAAATCTGTGTAAGGTCCATAAAGAATAAAATCAACATCAAGCCCTGAACCGGCTCCACTTGTTTGCGTAATATCGAATATTAAGTTACCGGATGTTCCAACCTCCATATAATACCATGCAGGATTGGGGGACGTATCTAAACAACCATAATTATTTCCAGGCTCTGTAGTTTCGGCATCAGCGACACCTGTATTGTTTGGAAACGAATAAACTGTTGATGTACAAAACGGATCAGCTGCAGCACAAGTAGCACCTTGCCCAACAGCAAAAAAACTTTGGCCAAATAGTAGTATAGCCAAAATTCCTTTAAAAAAAGTAGATAAATGTTCCATGGTTTTGTATCGTTATTTCGTTAGATTGTATATTGAAGACTTTCTTACTATTATTCTTTATTTATAGTCTGAATGAAATTCTTTTTTTATTAGATGAGGGTTCTTTTTTCCCCAATTTTTAAGGATTTGAATATAAGCCTCTTTTGTCTGCCCAGCTTTATGTTTTGGCAAACCTTCTGGAATTTTACCTGAAACTGTTCTTTTTATGATTTCTTTTTCTAAACTAAAATAATCACTCACCCTTGCATCACTTCTTATTGGCGTTCGGACATTTTTAACAGAACTATTTACCACCACTGATCGCTCACCCTTCACAGGAGTAGCATCTAATTGTTTTATTTGAGTTCCTTTTACAGACTCTTCTACCTTAACAGTCTGCTTTACCTTTACCTGTTTAACTGATTTAGTTTGAGCGTTAAATGACAAAGAATATATTAACCCTAAGACTAACGATGTTGTTGCAATAATTTTCATAATATGATTTTTTTTATTTAAATGAAATTTAACAATATATTTTAGTGGTAGGCGGAAACAAAAAAACAAGGTTGCATTAATCCAGTACAATCAAACAAGATTTATCGTTCTACAATCCACAATCATTACAAATATATATATAAAACACTACTAATCAATGATGAAAAAATTATTCGATAAAAATAATTTAGTTTTCTACTGTGACAGAAACTATATAAACAATTAACTTTTTTTGAGCCCAGTCTTTAGAATGAAAAATTATAAAATCATTACCTATTTTTATCCATTTCATCTCATTCACTTTCTCAAAATACAAAAGCCAAAAACATAAACCTATGATAGTCAATATTTTTACGTCCAATAAAAAAAGGAACACAAATCTGTGCTCCTTTTTTACTCCTTTTAATCTTAAGTTATCTAATTAAGCTAAAACCGCCTTTCTTAAAATACTCTTCTCCATCTATACCTAAAGCTTTTATAATATAAAAATATGTCCCCTCCGGAGCTTTTTCACCAGCAAGTGTTCTTCCATCCCAATGTCCTTTTACATTACTCCAAGAAAACATTTTTTGACCCCATCTATTAAAGACTTCTCCTTCAACTGATGCAAGATTTACACCTTCTACAATAAACACATCATTCTGCCCATCGCCATTTGGTGTAAATACATTTGGTATTAGTATAGCAGACTCTCCAAAAGCATCTACCGTTACATAAGCCGTATCATTACAAGAACCATCTGTTACGGCTAACATTATTGTATACATTCCTGTTTCAGGGTAAATGTTTGATGTAGTAGATTGAGTACTAGAACTCCCATCACCAAAATCCCAAAGCCAACCTGTAACATTCCCAGTAGAGCTTGTACCATCTAATGTTACATTTAATGGTATTGACCCACCTAATGGTGTTGCATTAATTATGGCTACTACCCCATTAACAGTAACCAAGCCTGCTGACATATCACTTTGACAACCTGTTACCGCATCTGTAAAAATCATTGTTGCTGTTCCAAGTGATATTCCTGTTATTAATCCCGTATTATCAATTGTTGCTACTGAAGGATCATTACTTGACCACGTTCCTCCTACAGAGGGAGAAAAATTAATGGTTTCTCCTTTACAAAGAACTCCTCCATTAGTTATTGCAATTACAGGTAACGGATTAACTATTA
The DNA here is from genome assembly GCA_016763795.1 of Flavobacteriales bacterium. GTDB lineage: Bacteria > Bacteroidota > Bacteroidia > Flavobacteriales_E > Vicingaceae. Next base: position 8,200 of record JAESTF010000343.1, on the reverse strand, counting down.
CTTGAAAGGAGTCTAAAGCTGAACAAGCATTCCCTACTATTGTCGTATTGTAAAAAACTGTAAAAGTTCCTAATCCAGAAGCCACTAAATCTATTTCTCCTGTTAAAGGGTCAACTAATACTCCTGGAGCACTAATTGTAAATGTACCACCTAATGTAGCATTACCCCCCATAGTTGGTAATGAATTTACACCTGTTAAACAAAAAGTACTTGGATAACTAAATAATGCTGAATCTACTTGCAACACTTCAATTACTGCAGTACTAGATGCTGCTGCGCAACCTCCTGCTGGAGCAATGGTGTCTGTAACAGTATATACCCCTGGTGAACTTAATAGTAAATCAATTGCTCCTGTTGAGGAATTTATAGATAATCCTATAGGTGAAGAAAGAAATATTCCGCCACTTGATCCCGCTCCAAATGTCAATACAGGATTAGCCGAATCTTGACAATATGTTGCTTGATCATAACTAAACACTGCTGTTGGAGCTATTGTAATAATAACTTGTATACTTGTTGAATTTGGGCAAGGATTCCCAATAATTACAGTATTATAAGTTATTGTAAAAGTACCCACTCCAGAAGTACTTAAATCTATTAAACCAGTTGTTGGATTAATTGAACCCGAGCCACTAATTGTGAAAGTACCACCTGATGTTGTTATAGATGAAGGTAGTGGATCAGATCCTGTCAAACAATATGTTGTAGGTGAATAAGCAAACGTTGCATCATCCTCAGCATCTATTTGAATATTTAATACTAATGATTCTTGACAGGGTACTGCTCCTACTGTATATGTGACAGCTACATTCCCGCTCAATCCTATTGGATTAAAATTGGTTCCTGTAACACCTGTTCCAGACCACGTTCCCCCAACAGTACCAGTAATTAATGAATTTAGATTCACACTTCCTGCCCCTTCACATACAGGGCTTGGATTAGTCCAAGTAGGATCAACATCAGGGGTTACATTAATATTTTGCACAGAAATAGATTGACAAGGAACTGTTCCTACCGTGTAAGTAACAGCAATATTCCCACTTAACCCTGTTGGATTAAAATTGGTTCCTGTAACACCTGTTCCAGACCACGTTCCTCCACCTACTCCAGTAATCAAGGGTGTTAGACTTATACTTCCAGCATTGGCACAAATCGAAGAAGGAGGTGTCCAACCTGAATTTACATTGGGAGCTACAGTAATTGTCTGACTAGATGTTTCTTGGCAAGGGGCCGTACCAACAGTGTAAGTAACAGATTGTGTTCCTGAAGATGGATTAAAAGTATTGCCTGAAACACCAGTACCACTCCACGCTCCTCCACCAGTACCAGTAATTAACGGATTTAAATTAATAATTCCAGCCGATTCACAAATTGTACTTGGGTTAGTCCAAGCAGGATTAACATCAGGGACAACAGTAATAGTTTGTACTGAGTTTTCCTGGCAAGGGGCTGCGCCCACAGTATAAGTTACAGATTGTGTTCCTGAAGATGGATTAAAAGTATTGCCTGACACACCAGTACCACTCCACGTTCCTCCACCAGTACCAGTAATCAAACTATTTAAATTAATACTCCCTGCTGCTGCACATACTGTACTTGGATTAGTCCAAGCAGGATTAGCATCAGGAACAACTGTTATTGTTTGTGTAGATGTTTGTTGACAAGGAACAATCCCAACCGTGTAAGTAACAGACTGGGTCCCTGAAGACGGGCTAAAGGTAGTTCCCGACACACCGGTACCACTCCATGTTCCTCCACCAGTACCAGTAATCAAACTATTTAAATTAATACTCCCTGCTGCTGCACATATTGTACTCGGGTTAGTCCATCCGGCATTAACATTTGCCAACACATTAACATTATAACAAGTAGGAGCACTTGTTCCACACAAATTAGTTGCAGTAACACAAATATTTCCAGAAGAGCCAGAAGTGGCGTTTATCCCTGTTGTTCCTTGACCCGAATTTATTGTCCACCCTGCGGGAACCGTCCACACATAGGAGGCAGCATTAGCAACTGTAGGAATTGAATAGTTTTGAGCTGTTCCAACACAAATTGGTGTAGTACCAGATATGGCACTAGGCTGAGTTGCAGGAGAAGCCTGACTTGCAGGAACATAAGAAATAGTAAGCACAGCCCTATCAATACATACCTGACCTGCAGCACAAAACTGAAAAGAATTAAGACCTCCATAATTATACGTAATTCCTGCATTTACAATACCACAGGGATAATTGCTTGTAGTTGCTCCTGTTGGTGTCCACTGTAAACCTGTACAAGGGCAACCATTGTTAAGTTCTGTAACACTCCCTAAAGAGGTCCCATTTACAGATCCTGTCAAAACACCCCCACCACAGCCTGCAGAGGTATAAGAAACTGCAATTTGAGTAACAATATTACCTGCAGGTACAGGGTCAGTAAAATTTTGTGTATTACAAGTTGTAGTATTCCCACAATAACCAGTATTACTTGGACTGTCAAAACAAAAGTAATCGACAGTACCTGCCGAACAACACGTTGTAACAAATCCTCCATATTGGATTGTAGTAGTAACAGTCTGTGCTTTTAATTCATTACTTATGGAAGAATTGATGAATAAACTACTGAAAATAAAAATAGCTAATATAGATTGTCTCATAATTTATGTTTTTTACTCGTTTTAAACATATGTTTTTATAACTTAGTTACAAAAGTGTGAGTGTAAAGATAATTTTTAAACTGTTCAGAATTAGCTCCTTCTGGAATTTGGATAACTAATTTAGCCCCCCCGCCATTAGTAACTGGACATAATCCCTCCATCTCTGAATTAGGAGGTATCACAACAAATGTAACCGGTAAATCAGCGCTCAATTGCCAAGATATTTTTGCTGAATAATTATTTGAATTAACCAATTTCACTATAATAGTCTTTTTAGCAACAGAACTACATGTCTTTTTATAAAAAGACACCCCATTCTTAATATTTGTAAGGTTTGGTGTGCCAACATCAGTTGGGCTTGATTGCATTATATTATTATAGTCTTTAAATGCATAAATGGGTTGCCATTTTTTTTGCAATTGAGAAACGCCCTCTTTTATGTCAGGCCTTTTACTAATAGATTGAGAATGTCCTAAAGATGGAATTATCATAATTACTAACAATAAAGCTGCTATCAATTTTCCCTTGTTATTCATATTTTTAAATTAAATATAGTTATAATATTATGTGTAAACGTACAATTTCATTAGTCAACAACTAAAGACGAGAAATTATAACATTAAGTTGCATGACTATACGTCTTAATTGTTCAACATCAATCACTTTTCAAATTGAGTTCTTGCTGTCTTTGACATTATCTCATAATAAAGTGCTTTTTTTTCATCTCCAACAGTACGAAAAACATTCGCAACATTTTGTAATAAAACATAATCTAAAGGTAGTTTTTGAGCAGCTATTTCAAAATATTTTAAACCCTCCACTGTTTCTTCTTTCAACATATAAGCGTTACCTAAATTAATATATAATTTTATTTCTTCAGGATGTTCTAATAATATTTTTTTATTCATCTCTATTGATGTATCATATTCTTTTTTGGAAAGATATAATTCATGCAAATCAAAATAAATAGGTGTTTTTTTTGTTCCCTCATCAATCATTTTTTCATATAAGCTTATTGCTAGCTCTGTTAAGTTTTTTTTCTTATAGCAAAAGATAAGGTTAAACCTAGCAATTTCGTAAGTGGGATTAATTTTAAGTGATTTTTCAAACCAAGGAATTGCTCTATCAATATCTCCCAAATAATTAACATAAATTGTGCCTAGAGTTGACATTGAATAATATTCATTTTGATATTATTCAAACCTTCCTCCAGCAATTTTGCTGCAGCTTTAAAGCTTTTTTGTGACTCTACCAACGTAAGATGTTTATCCCTTCCTAATGGAATAGACTGCGACTCTTTATGCAACGCACTACCTGCCAGATAATTTAAAAAATATGATTGATTATTAGTCTTAGCATCATTACGAAACAAAGTTAACTCATCTTTCCAGTCAGCATTTCTTGAAATAATTTTTATAGAACAAGCAAATAAAATAGAAATGCATATTATTTTAAAAACGTTTTTATTGAGTTTCAATTTTACATTACTATAGTCTATCTTAAAAAAGAATAGTAAAAAATAAGCTACTCCTATACAAAAACCGAAAGATGCGATGTAAATAAAACGCTCTCCCACAATACCAACTACAGGAACCCAAATATTAGAAAATGGGAAAATACCTATTAGATAAATGAGTATCCCATAAGAAAGAATGCTTTTTTTAGGAAGTTTAATGATAGCATAACCCAAAATAAAAACATGAAACAATAAAGAAATCCATACAGAAATAAATGTCCAATCGGCCAATGGAAGAACATTAAAACCATAATAAGAAGAAAGCGGATGTGGAAAAACAAGTAACTTTAAATAATATCCAAACGTATAAATTGCCATAGGAATACGCTTGAAAAAATCTAGCTCATAAAACAACGGATTTTCAAAAAATGCAAAATTCCTTAACACAACAGAATCATCAAGAACTAAGTTCTTGAAAAACTTATAGGCAATAAGCAAAATGAGAGGAATAAAGCCGTAGAAAATTATTTTTTTAAGCTTTATAGTTGTAAAAAAGTAAATTGTTAACGGAATGATAAAAATGAATAAAACAGCAGTCTCTTTACTCATCAAACCTAACACAAAAAGAATTACTGCAAACAAAATATATTTCCAATCACCCTTCAATTTAATACTTTTCATAAAAAAGAGTAGTGAACTTATCCCAAATAAAAATGAAAGTAGTTCATCACGACTTTTTAAATTATTTACTACTTCGGTATGAATTGGATGTGCAATAAATAAAAAAGTAATGAGCAATGGCAAAATAATATTATAATTACTAAACATTATTGCCAATATAACAAACAACAAAACACACGTTATTGCATAAATCAACACATTTATAAAATGGCTAACATGTGGATTACTTTTAAAAAATTGATACTCTAGCGCAAATGTGGTTAAAACTATAGGACGATATCCAAAACTTTGATTTTCGGACTCTATGTAATGTGTTGAAAATATTTCTGGAATTCCTTTTATCCCTTTTTCAACTCTAAGGTGTGGGGTTTTAGCATCAACTGTTGTAACGTAACTATCATCTAAGGCATAGTTGTTTTTTATACTATTCCCATATAATAGAAAAACGAACAATACAATGCATCCGTAAATTATCTTATTTGTATTATTGTTTTTCACCTAAAGCATCTAAATTACTGATTACAAATTATTGAATAGTAATTTGCCTTTTCTTGATTTCCTTGATTTGAATAAAGACTAACAATATGATTACATAATTTTTTGTCTGACCTATCTAATTCAAATGCTTTCTCAAAATACAAAAGTGTAAGATTAATTTTTACTACATCCAAAGAGTATAAATTTGCCATATTTAAGTATATGTTTTTAGGGTTTTCTGATTTTTTAGCGATTTCATCTAATTTATCAATTCCTTTTTGAAACATATTATTTCTAGTTAAAAAATTATTAAACATGCCATACATATTTATTAAATCAGGATTTAACTCAAACACTCTTCCAAAATATTTTAAAGCACTATCTGGCTGGTTTAATCTCTGATAGCCTACTGATAAATTTAAATTAGCTTCTAGGTAATTTTTATCGATTTCAATTGCCTTATTACAATAGAAAACACCCGTAACATAATCATGCTTCATATCTATATACGAGGATCCTAAGTTATTTAAACTTGTTTTATAAGTAGAGTCTATTCTTATCGCTTCTTTAAAATGGTATATTATTTTATCTACATTCTCCTGAATTACTGGGCTTCCTGGATTGTTCTTTATCTCCCTTTTTACACTAGTATACAGTGTGTTAGAAATTAACGCATGTGCTTTTGCCGACTCCGGAACCACCTTAATATCATGCTCATACAACGTAAGATAATCGTGCCAATCAGCATTACGAACAATTGTCCTTCCTGAATACAACACTACAATAAACAACATTATTGCTGTGAAAGTTGTGGGGAGTTTAATCTTATAATTTTCTGATGAAAAGTTTACCTTAAATAATTTTGCAATACCCCAAACCAACATAATAATAAAGCCTAGAGAAAGCATATAAGTAAGCCTATCTGCGACAATCCCTGGCAAGAGAATCCAAAAATTATTTATCCCCATCATTAAACCAAAGCAAAGGACAATACCTAACCCTATTATTTTTCGTTTTAAAAACAAGTAAAAGCCGTAAGCTCCTAATCCAAATGTAATACACAACGAAACCCACACTTGCCAAAAACCCCAAGTTGCTATTGGTATTTGATTATACCCATAGTAATACGACATGTCTTTGGGGAAAATTAAACTTTTAAAATAAAACCAATTGCAATATAATGCTGCCGACCACCTTTTGATAGACCAATCTTCATGCATTAAAGGATTTTCAAAGTATTTAAACATTCGCACTTGGTTTTCTCCGCTAACTAAAAATTTTTGAGAGACTCTTACAATAACCAACATCGCAAACATAGATACAAAAGCAATTAGTATGGTTTTATAGTTTGCTTTAACAAAATATAAAACAATAGGCACTAAAGCTATTAATGCCAAACCGTTAGCCTTTGTAAACATTGCCAAACAGAAAAACAATACTGCAAAAATTAAATTTTTATATGTATTATTTTTAGCATAAGATATAATATGTTTTAAGGATAATAAGACAGCAATGAACACAATTATTTCATCCCTATTTTTTAAGCTACATACTACTTCGGTATGTAAAGGGTGTGCTAAAAATAACACCGTTATAATAAATGAAAATAGAACAGAATGACTGGAAATTATTACTTGTAACACAATAAATAATAGGATACACGTATAAGCATAAAGTAATACATTTACAAAATGACTAATATTTGCTTGAGTTAATTTATCTTTTCTTTCTTTTTGTTCCTTTGTTTGAAAAGGAGGTAACTTTTTAAAAAACTGTTTTTCTAACGCAAAAGTAGTTATGACAACAGGTCGGTAATCGTATGATTGTTTTTTATCTGTTGAGTATCGTGAGGTGAAAATTTCAGGTATAGCTGAAATACCTTTTTCAACCATTTTATTACCATCGACAACTATATTATCATCTAGCGAATACTCATTATTTAAAGTATTGCCGTAAACAATAAATGTTAAAATAAAGATAATTAAGTAATATCTTGATTGCTTTATTGAAGAGAGGTTTAACTCCATAAGTTTGATTTGGAAACAAATATATAAATATTAATTTAGCCTTAAAATTAAAAAATAATCAAATTGATTTAATTTTTTTTAGTTAAAAAAGTAAAGAATTTATATGTTTCGAAACATATAACATTACTTGTAAAAGTATCTTATCTAAATTAAAAGTTTCAAAATCGTTCAGCTAGTAAACTTTAAACACGTTGGTAAACCAAACTGCCATTCGAGCAAAAGGCTTTAAAATAAACACTAAAGGTTTTAATCTTTTTCTATTAAAATCATTATTTAAACCAATCCTAAAAAATAATCCTATTTTTTGAATAAGCATTGATGCTAAAACAGTATGTACTAAGGTACTTTTTTGCACTTCAAACTCTTCTCTAACAACGTCAAAAATCATTATGTACCTTTCATTTTGAGTATTATTCCATGCTCTATGGTATAGCGCATCACAAAATATTAGCAACTCACCATTACTCCACGGTTTTTTATCTTTTTCTACTTCAAAACCACACTCAGGTAATTTCCCAGGTATTTCTATACCAAAATGACATCTATAAAACCCATTAGAATCGCCATTATGAGGAACAATTTCACTACCAGGTTCTAACTTACTGAAAGATGCAGAAATTAATCCTGGCACTTGGTTAATAATTTTAGTTATTTCAGGGAAATATTTTTGGTTTTTATAATTATTAATTGACCAAAACTTTAAACCTACTGTTTTCCACCCACCATCTGTTGTAGAAAATAAATGGTTAAAGTAAGGATCAAACAGTTCTTTTTGATTTACAACTTTATTAAATTCTTGTATAATTACATCTTTATTTCTCAAAACATATTTTGCCCATTTATAGTTTCCAGGATCATAAAAAGCTTTTTCATTTCCTTGGTAACGTTTTTCGTCATATATCGAAAACCATAGCTTTTTCA
>JAESTF010000370.1 GCA_016763795.1 Flavobacteriales bacterium | reverse complement strand
GAAAGAAGAGGTTTCTATTCCACTAATTACAACGAATAGAATAAACATGCCAGAAACGGCAGAACAAGTTTTGGCAAACGGAGATGCAGATATCATATCTATGGCACGTCCTTTTTTAGCAGATCCAGAATGGGTAAATAAAGCAGCTGCAGAAAAATCCGATGAAATTAATACCTGTATAGGTTGTAATCAAGCGTGTTTGGATCATGTTTTTGAACAGAAAGTAGCAAGTTGTTTGGTGAACCCAAGAGCTTGTCATGAAACAGAACTGAATTATAACACGACCGACAATCCTAAAAGAATAGCTGTGGTTGGAGCTGGGCCAGCTGGGCTAGCAGCCTCTACAATAGCAGCACAAAGAGGGCATATTGTTACCTTGTTTGATAGTGAACCTGAAATTGGTGGACAGTTTAATATAGCAAAGCAGATTCCTGGCAAAGAAGAGTTTTATGAAACAATACGATATTTTAATAAGCAAATTGAATTACACAATGTAACGGTGAAATTAAATACTAGAGTCTCAAAAGAAAATCTATTAAAAACAGATTTTGATGAAGTAATTTTAGCTACAGGTATAACACCAAGAATACCATCTATAGCTGGAATTGAACATGAAAAAGTGCTGAACTACTTAGATGTTTTAAAACATAAAAAACATGTAGGGAAAAGAGTTGCTGTAATTGGAGCAGGAGGCATTGGTTTTGATGTTTCAGAGTATTTAGCACATGATGGAGAAAGTACTTCTCAAAATATTGATGCCTGGTTAAAAGAATGGGGAATTGATAAAACATTAAATGCTAGAAGCGGAATTGAAGGGGTTAAACCCGAAATAGAACCATCACCAAGAGAGATATTTATGTTTAAAAGAAGTAAAGGTAAATTTGGCGGTAAGCTAGGGAAAACTACGGGTTGGATTCATCGATCTACATTAAAAAAGAAAAATGTACAATTCATAAATAGAGTTGAATATACTAAAATTGACAATCAAGGGTTGCATTATATTCAAAATAAGGAAGCTAAAATTTTAGAGGTTGATAATATTATTATTTGTACAGGTCAAAACCCATTAAAAGAATTATTAGAGCCATTAAAAGAAAATGGATTAAAAGTACATGTAATAGGAGGAGCCGATTTTGCATCGGAGTTAGATGCAAAAAGAGCGATTGATCAAGGAGCGAGATTGGCAGCGGTTATTTAATGTGCTTGTCTTGTTATTATGTTTACATTTGCTTTACTTATAAAACACACAATGAAAAAAATACTTTTAATTACTTTGTTGCTTTTTAGTAGCATTCTTATTGCTCAGCGTCAAAATGCACAAAAAGGACAGAATTTTGATGCATCAAAAGTAGTTGGCATCTTTTATTATGAAGAAAACAAAGCGATTAAAAAAATTAAAATCAAACAAAAAGATTTAAAATACAGAGTTAAAAAAGCGATTATTTCTTATAATTCTAAAATTAAAGAAATTTCTTTTTTGAAAAATGCAGAATTAAAAGTAGTAACAGATTTAGTTAATTCAACAAGAGTTGGCTCTAATCGTGGAGCATTGGGAGATTTTAGAACTCGAGTAAGTAAAGTGTTGTCTCCAATAAGAGATAGTATTAAGAGCTTTGAAAAGCGATTAAATGAAAACCTGAAAGAACAATTATCAAAAAAACAGTTTAAAAATTGGTTGTTATTTCAAAAAAGAAGAAAAAGAGAACTAGAACCGAAAGCTCCAGAAGCAAAAAGAAGAATTGCTCCTCCTAGAAGGAGAAATATGGGGCAAAGAAGACGATATTAGAAAAAACCTACAGCAATGTAGGTTTTTTTGTTTCTGAGCTAGCATTATTAAATAATTGTCGATATTTGTAGTTCCTCGAATTTTAAAATATATCAGAATGACAATGAATAAAAATACCGTATTAGCTTGGGCAACATTTATTATGATACTTGTTGGATTGGGCTTAATTGCTCTTGGCATATTTAGATATAGAGACGTTTCAGGCTGGGGGTTTGCAGCTGTTGGAATTGGTTTTTTTGCAGTAGCTTGGGTATTTAATGCCCTAAAAGGAAGAGTGTAATCTTCAAAATTTATTTACTAAATTAATTTACGAATATGTCAGACGATAAGAAAGTCATCTTTTCGATGAATAAGGTTTCAAAAACCTATCAAAGTACAAACAAACAAGTCTTAAAAGATATTTATTTAAGCTTCTTTTATGGAGCTAAAATTGGAATCCTCGGTTTAAATGGGTCTGGGAAATCAACCTTGTTAAAGATTATAGCTGGTGTAGAAACTAATTTCCAAGGAGATGTTACTTTTTCACCGGGATACAAAGTTGGCTATTTAGAACAAGAACCTAAATTAGACGACGATAAAACGGTTATTGAAATTGTAAGAGAAGGGGTTGCAGAGACAGTTGCAATTTTGGATGAATACAATAAAATCAACGATATGTTTGGTTTAGAAGAAGTGTATTCTGATGCTGATAAGATGGATAAGTTGATGGCGAAACAAGCAGAACTTCAAGATAAAATTGATGCTTCTAATGCTTGGGAACTAGATACTAAGTTAGAAATAGCTATGGATGCGCTGAGAACTCCAGATGGAGATACTCCAATTAAAAACTTATCAGGAGGAGAAAGAAGAAGAGTTGCGTTGTGTAGATTATTATTACAGGAACCAGAAATTTTATTACTAGATGAGCCTACCAATCACTTAGATGCAGAATCTGTACACTGGTTAGAACATCATTTAGCACAATATAAAGGAACAGTAATCGCAGTAACACACGATAGATACTTCTTAGATAATGTTGCTGGATGGATTTTAGAATTAGATAGAGGAGAAGGGATTCCTTGGAAAGGAAACTATTCTTCTTGGTTAGATCAAAAATCCACAAGATTGGCACAAGAAAGTAAAACTGCTTCAAAAAGACAGAAAACATTAGAGCGAGAGTTAGAGTGGGTTCGTCAAGGAGCTAAAGGCCGTCAAACGAAGCAAAAAGCGCGTTTAAAGAACTATGATAAGTTGATGAGCCAAGACCAGAAGAAATTGGACGATAAATTAGAGATTTACATTCCAAATGGTCCACGATTAGGAACCAATGTGATTGAAGCTACAGGAGTTTCAAAAGCGTATGGAGATAAATTATTATATGATAATTTAGAATTTAATTTACCCCAAGCAGGAATTGTTGGAATTATTGGCCCGAATGGAGCAGGAAAAACGACCATTTTTAAAATGATCATGGGTGAGGAAAACCCAGATTCAGGTAATTTTAAAGTTGGTGAAACAGCAAAGATTGCATACGTAGATCAAGCACATTCTAACATAGATGCAGATAAATCAATTTGGGAAAACTTCTCTGACGGACAAGAGTTGGTAATGATGGGAGGAAAACAAGTAAATTCTCGTGCATATTTAAGTAGATTTAATTTTGCTGGAAGTGAGCAAAACAAAAAAGTGTCTACTCTTTCTGGAGGAGAAAGAAATCGCTTGCATTTGGCAAT
>JAESTF010000035.1 GCA_016763795.1 Flavobacteriales bacterium | reverse complement strand
CTTACCTCACCTTTTCACCTTTCCCACATAAATGTGGTAGTCTATTTTCTGTGGCACTATCTGTTATTCTAAAATCTCTCTTAAAACACCCTAGCTTTCGCTAGGTCGGATTCTCTGTGCTGCCCGGACTTTCCTCTCCGAAACAAGTTCGCAGCGATAGAACAATTTGCGATGCGAAATTATGAATTTTAATTATTAATTATTACTAAAGTTGCTCCTGATCCATATTCTCTAAAATCAGCTTCTGATACCGACAAGTAGTTAAAACTTGATAAGTAATTATGTAGCTCCGTTTTTAAAACTCCCGTTCCTACTCCATGTATAAAAACAATTTTTTTTATGTTCTTATCCATTGCCGCACTTAAACAATTTTTAACATGTTGTATTTGAGTGTGTAATCTTTGCCAATCATCTAATCCTTCTGGATGGTCTACTAACTGCTCTAAATGTAAATCTATTTCGAGTGTATTACCTACAGCAAATTTTGACTTATTTAAATATTTAGATAGTATCCCTTTTGAATTGTTACTCGTAACTACTCCTTTTATTATATCTGCTGTTTTTTTTGATAATTCAGTATCATCGATCGCATATAAATGAGAATTATCTTCTCCTATTATTATTACATCATTAATAGACACTTCGTAATCAAAGCCATCCGTACATGTAACAATAAGTCTTTTTTGTGGAAGAATTTTCGATATTACTCCTTCAAAATTTTCATTGATAAGCTTTACTCTATTTCCTTCCGTAATTTTCATTCCTTAAAAATTACTTTGCTTGATTAAAAGAAATAATTCTTTTAATCAAGCAAAGTATTCTTATTTATAATCCGCTATAACAGCTTCTAAACGCTCTTTATAACCAAAAGGTTTTCCACTTTCTTTTGCTCCAGACTCACCTAATTCTATTGCTTTTTTAACACTTGCAATTGCTCCTTTATTATCTCCAGCAGCATGTTGTACATCCGCTTTTACCCAGTAACTATACCAAGATTCTTTAATTTTAATCGATTCATTAATCCATTTCAACCCTTCTTCTAACCTCAACTTAGTAGAAGCTGTATGTTTTGCAGCATTTCTATAAATAGTTGCTTTATCTTCACCTGTAGCTTCTGCAAGAGCTTTATCTACATTTTCCCAGGCCTTTTTATCTACATCTACTTCAATTTTTAAAGTAAGCGTTATTTTTTCCCATGCAAAAACAAGGTTTCCAGTGGTTTTACTTAAGTTTTCGAAACTATAACTTAATGATTCTTTCATTACTCCTGCTTCTGGTTTAGCAGTTAAAGCTAACATATCATTTTTAGCATCATATTTACCTGTACCCCATCCGTCAGTTACATTATTAAACATTATTTTCCAATCCCCTTTGGTTGGTGTTATAAAAAATGAATACGTTCCTGCTTCTAATTCTTTTCCTTCTACCTTAACGTCATCAGAAAACGTTACCAATGTGTTCGCATTCGCTCCTGCTCTCCAAACTTCATCATACTTTTCTAATCCGCCCCAAATTTCTCTACCTTTTACACTTGGGCGAGAATAAACTACTGTTACATCTGTTAAACCAATACGTTGCTCTACTTTTGCTGCCGGACTTGGTTGTGGTAATTCTTGTGCCATAACATTGGCAGTTGTAAAAACAACTAATAACAAAGCGGCTATTTTATTCATCTTTTTCATAAAATTTATTTTTAAATTTGTAAAGAACAAACTTACATTTTAAATGTTAAGTCTTAATAGGATTAATCTAAAAGTGTTGGGGAGAAGACAATTACTTTCGATACAAAAAACAACTTCTCTTTATTTCTAAAGGACTGTTAAGTTGAGGTTCAAATACGGTATATATTGTATCAAAAAATTGCACCTGTATCTAGCTAAAAGCTATTGAAAAACATCTTTATTTTCTCTAAGATACTATTTATCAAAACAATAAACAACTCTCTTTTCTAAAAGTGACATTTGGAACACAAGGTCATCAACAACTTATTTTAATGCATTTTAAGAAATTTTCTCTTATTCAGATGATTTGTAGCCCGCTTTAAAACACATTTTCAAGAATTCTATTTAACTAATTTACAACTATTTAACTTAGCTAAAAGATCAAAAGTGCCATTTGTAACACGATCTGGATGGGGGACAAAATAAAAGCTTAAGCGAGTTTTGACCTTTTGGGAGAAATGACGATTTTATTTTGTGAGGATTTTTATTTTCCATAGTGATAGCGACAAGTCGCTATTAATAACTGTTCATTTTCATATTTATAAACTAACCGATGTTCTGATGTTATTCGTCTTGACCAATAACCCCGCAAATCTCCTTTTAAAACTTCAGGTTTTCCGATTCCTTCAAAAGGTGTTCGCATACAACTTTTAATGAGTTCGTTAATACGTTTTACATTCTTCTTATCAACTTTCTGCCAATACAAATAATCTTCCCAAGAAGATGTAGACCAAGTTAATTTCATTAATTATTCTATTAAATCTTTCTGAACACCTTTACCTGATTCTAATTCTTCAATTGAGTTTAGCAATATGTTTCTGTTCTTCCCTGTCAAAAGATAAGTAGTTTCCTTTAATGAATTGTATTCACTTAATGATATTAAAACAAGATCTTTACCTGTTTTTCTTTTGATAACAATATCGCTAACATCATTAACCACTTTATCAAACCAATGTTTTAAGTTTGAACGAAAGTCTGTATAATTTACTGTTTCCATAATGTAAATGTACTAAAAAACATCTAAAAGTACTCTTTTAAGTACTTATTCATTCATCCTAATGGGTGATATTGGTTAACTTCTTCTGTTTCATTCACTAAAAAACTTTCTGTTGAACTGATAAAACAATGTCTAGTTTGAAGCAATACATTTCTTAAATAAACAGTTATTGCTGAATGATGTTGTATAACTTGCAGCTAACAATCTAAACCAATTTCCAACAAATTAAAGAACATCTTTATTTTTATCTAAAGTAGTGTTTATCAAAACAAAAAACTATTTTTTCTAAAAGTGCCATTTGGAACACAAGGTCATCAACAACTTATTTTAATACGTTTTAAGAAATTTTCTCTTATTCATATGATTTGCACCCTACTTT
>JAESTF010000342.1 GCA_016763795.1 Flavobacteriales bacterium | reverse complement strand
TTTTATGCTGCATCTGGTTTAGATATAACAAACGGGAGTGTTGATTTAATTTTGAGTTCAAGTGGTTCTTTTGGATGTATTCCTGATAAGGATACATTAACGGTAACTTTTATTGCTGCTCCTACGGCAAACTTTTCTTCAACAGATGCTTGCCAGAATAGCCCGACAGTATTTACAGATTTATCAACGACCAACACAGGAACAATTAATTCTTGGAGTTGGAATTTTGGAGATTTTACCTCTTCAATAAATCAAAACCCTAACCATGCTTACAATACTAATGGATCTCTTACGGTTAAATTAATAGTTGGAGCAACAAATGGTTGTTTTGATACTGTTGAGTTAACAACTAATGTTAACCCTTTACCCGTTGTAGATTTTACGAACTCTACACCTTGCGAAACTAACCCAACCGATTTCTTTGATAATTCTTTTATTTCTTCAGGATCTTTAGCAAACTGGGTATATGATTTTGATTCAAATACAAGTATTGCATCTCCTAATGCTGTATTTACTTATTTAAATCCAGGAATTCAAACCATTACTTACCACGTAACTTCTGTATTGGGATGTACCGATTCTATTACAAAAACAATAACGGTTTTAGTAGGGCCAATAGCAGGATTTAATATTAACCCGAACCCTGCTTTAGCACTACAAGATGTTAGCTTTACCGATCAGTCAGTAGGAAATCAAGTTTCAGGTTGGTTGTGGGATTTTGGCGATGGAACAGGAGATAACTTTCAAAATACAATAAATAATTATGCAGATGGAGGTAATTATGTTGTAGTACTTTCAATAGAAGATATAAATGGTTGTACTGATACGGTCTCTCAAGATTTAGCAATTGTATTGCCTCCTGTACTACCAACAGCATTTACTCCAAATGGAGATGGGTCAAATGATGTTTTTAGAGTTAGGGGAGGACCTTTTAATACTGTTATTTTTACCATTTATAATAACTGGGGAGAGTTGATTTTTCAAACAGATGATGGTAACGTTGGTTGGGACGGAACATATCAAGGAAATAATTCTCCTTTAGGAGTTTATACGTGGACTTTTGAAATAGAAATAGTGGGAGGAGAGATTATAAAAAAATCAGGAGATGTTACGTTGATACGATAAACAATGGTGAAAAAATTATTATTCATATTATTTATTCTTGGAGTTTTATCTAACAGTAAAGCTCAAGATGTGCATTTATCGATGTATGATGCAGCCCCTTTATTTCTAAATCCAGCAATGACGGGTTTGTTTGAAGGTGAGTGGAGGTTGCATGGACAATACAGAACACAATGGAAAGCTGTAAATTTTAAGCCTTACAACACTGCATTAATTAGCTTTGATAAATCATATAAAAAATGGGGTTTTGGTGGTCAAATCACTAATCTTTCAGCAGGAATAGGTAATTTTAACGTACTTCAAGGGTTGGTTTCTGCCTCTTATTCTGTTCCGTTAGATTTTAATAAATATCATAATATATCGCTTGGAATTCAAGGAGGAATTACACAGAAATATTTAGAGTATCAACTACATACTTTTGATAATCAATATACAACACTCAATGGAGGGGGGTTTAATGAAGATTTTAGTAATGGAGAAAGTTTTAATACGGAAAGATTCTATTTGCCAGCTTTAAATGCTGGGGTTTTGTATTACCACGCAAAGCAGCAAAGTTTTTTAAACCCATTTGTTGGCATTTCAGCATTTAACCTTATAAAATCTAAAGAAACGTTTTTTGATCAAGATAATTCTACAGAAAACCGTTATTATTTACACCTTGGATCAAGAGTTAATCTTACAGAATTATTTTATGTATTGCCTAAATTTTTATTAATGAATCAAGGTAATTTTAATGAACAAACCTATGCTATAGATATTGGCTATTATTTAAAAGGAGCAGACCTTCATCTTTTAGGAGGTTTTGTTTATAGAAATGAAGATGCGTTTATTGTTTCGATAGGGGCAAAAAAGAATAATATTACAGGAAAAGTAGCTTATGATATTAATAGTTCTTCATTAAACTCTGCATCGACAGGAAGAGGAGCTTTTGAAATCTCAATAACTTATATTAAGAATAATAAAAAGAATAAAAATGCTAAAATCTGTCCAAGATTATAGTATAATTAGCTGAGCAATATGAAAAGATTTTTTCTTTTAAGTTTAATTTTATTTCCACTTTACTTTTTTGGGCAGTCTAAACAAGTGTGGTTGTATGAAGCAGACAATTATTACAATGAGAGTGATTATGCATCAGCATTAAAGTTTTATAAAAAAGCTCAAAATGATTCTTTGGGATTAACTAAAAGTATTATTCCTTATGAAGTTGAAAATACAAATCAAAAGTTAAAAGAATCCCAAACCAATGAAATTGATAGTACTACAGAGGTTTCAATTGGGGATTATTTAAATCACCAAATTGGGATGTGCTATTTTTTAACGTATGATTATAGCCATGCAAGTAATCATTTTGTTAAAACAATTAAGGTTAAAGAATATCCTGCTGATAAGTTTTATTATGCGTTATCGTTAATGAATGTAGAAAAATATGATTCTGCAATGGTTTATTTTGAAAACTATATTCAGGCAGAAAACAAAAAAGATTCGTTAGTAAAAATTGCGAAAAAACATGTTCAAGGCTGTTATTTTGCATTAAGTGATAATAGTATTAAAAAGGAAAAAGTAGTTACGTTAGCAGATACAAACACATTTAATAAAGGGACATCTTCCTTTGCTCCAATGTTTTGGGGAGATGATAAAATTATGTTTACGAGCGCGAGAAAGGGAGGAGTTCTTTTAGATCGAGAAAAACAAAATTCAGAATACTTGTGTGACTTATATTGGAGTCAGATGAATATTGATAAAACATGGTCTGAACCGATAAATTTTGGAAGACCTTTGAACTCATCTCTACATGATGCTTCAGGAGTTTTTAATAATAATAATGTAATGTTTTTCACCAAATGGAGTGATGAAAACAGAGAGGATAAAAATATTTATTTAGCTCGAATGATTGATTTAAAGTTTTTTGAATCATACAAACTAGATTCAGCTATTAATGTTCCAGGGTATAAAAGCATCAATCCATTTGTAACAATGGATGGGAGCATATTATACTTTTCAAGTAACAGACCTGGAGGTAAAGGAGGGATGGATTTATGGAAGATAGAGATTGATAATTTAGGAAACCCGAAAGGAAAGGCGACCAACTTAGGAGCTTATATTAATACTTCCACAGATGAAATTTCACCATTTTTTCATGAACAATCATCTACACTTTTTTTTAGTTCTAATGGACATGGATCAATGGGTGGATTAGACATTTACAAAAGTGAGTATGACCAAGAAAATGAATTTTATGGAAGTCCAATTAATATGGGGGCACCAATTAATTCTAGTAAAGATGATGCTTACATGATTTGGGATGAATTATTTAAAACAGGTTATTTATCTAGCGATAGAAAACCTTGTGAAAATGGACATTGTTATAATATTTATAAGGTAGAAAATGCACCAATAAAAATAACAATTCAAGGATTTGTTTATGATGCAGAAACGGATGATGCTATACCAGAAGCAACAATAACATTTAAAGATATCAGATTTAATTTTAAACCATTTGAGGTGAAGACAAATAGTATTGGTTTTTACAAAACAGAATTACATCAAAATGCAGAAGTGTTTATGAAAGCTAAAAAGAAAGGGTATTTTGCTGATGCGGCATCTGCTGACACACGTAACATTACGGAATCAACTACTTTAACACAAGATTTCTTTTTAAATAAGATACCAGGAGGAGAGATTGAAATACCAGGAATTGAATATGATTATGACTCGCCAAAATTAAGATCAGCATCTAAACTTATTTTAGATACTCTTTCTCAATTTTTAACATTGAATGATAATATTTCGATAGAAATTAGGTCTCATACCGATTCTCGAGGAAATGATGATTACAATTTAAAATTGTCTGATAGAAGGGCAGCATCAGTAGTAAAATATTTAGTTGCTCTTGGAATTGATAAAGGGAGACTTCAATCTAAAGGGATGGGTGAGACGGAGCCATTAGATGACTGTTCTAAATATGAGGATTGTGGAGATACAGGTAAAACAGATTGTGATTGTCATCAAAAAAATAGAAGAACAGCTTTTAAAACAACCAGTGAAGACTTTAAATCTGTTTTTAAGGGGAATTAAATTTATTCTAGACTCTCTTTTACTTCCTCAATTTTTTCTGATGTAACCTCCATTACTGCATTTTCAATAATATTATTTAAGCTAATATTTTTAATGCCTGGAATGATAATTTGAGCAATTTTTCCAATTGGCTCATAAAGTATGGAAGATTTTTTCATTTCGGGCTCTATAAAACTAACTTGAGCGTTTAATAAGTTGGTAAAATTGATAACCACACTTAAAATTAAACCAAATTTCAACATTCCAAATAGTGCTCCAGCAATTTTATTTACAAAACCTAAAGCAACCATACTAACAATTTTTTGCAACATTTTTGCTAACATAAAAACGCCAATAACAATTAAAATAAAAGTTACAGCAAAAGAAATTAAGGGCATTATTTTTTCTGAAATATCAAAGGCTTCGCTGAGGTATTTAGCTGATATAGCAGAAAATTTTATACCACCCCAAACACCTAGCCCTAGAGCAACAAAAGAAGCGGCTTCAATAATAACACCCTTTTTAAACCCTTTATAGGCTCCCCAAAGAAGAGGAATAAGAATAATAATGTCAAAATAATTCATCAATGTCAAAATTACATTATTGAGTTATTTTTTAATAGAGGAATAAAAATGATTTATTAAAATCAAATTGTTTATACCTAAATAAGAAGTCCTTATTTTTACAATATGAAAAATGATTTAGAAGAGAAGTGGAATAGTGTTCAAAAGATGGTTTTTAAGCGTTTTGGTGAAAAATTGGATGAACAAACCATTCTTTTTATTATTGGTCTCCAAGAATTAGGAAAAGGAGAGGCAGATTATAAAAAAGAAGAAAAATTAGATATTATCCATATCGGAGTTTGCACTGCTTTGATTCCTTTTGGTTATTATCAGTCTATTGGTAAGGATGATGATGGTTGGCCACATTTTAAGAACATAAAGAAACTCCCCAATGAAATTCAAGGAGAGGCTCAAGAAAGCTTGTTAAAGCAAGCCATTATAAAGCATTTTAATTTTTAAGGAAGTTTATTTGACAATTACTGTTTCGTTAAAATCGTTATCGTCACTGCTTTGTCTAACAGCTTCTATTTTAACAACCTTATGGCCAGATAATGTATCTGAAGTAACAATGCCACCACCATCTGTAGTCGTTTTAATAAACTCAACAATATCAATATCTAATACAGCAGAAGCTTTAAATTCAAAAGTAACATCTCCTGCACCATCAGTAGTTCCTGTTTGGTCATAACCATCTTCATCTAATACGCTCCCATTTTGTTGAGCGTTATTCCCATACCATGCATGAACAGTTGCTCCAACAGCTGGAGTTCCATTAGCTTCTTGTACATGAATAATTAATCGAGGACTCACGTCTTCCTTACTGCAAGCACCAATTGTAATAGCGATTACAAGTAAAATTCCAAGAGTATAGATATAATTACGTTTCATTTCTTTCTATTTTTAGTCCTTCAAAACCTTAAATAAGGCATAAATTCTTAATATTGTGATTAACAAATATAATAAATTATCATGAGAACGAAAACATTTTTAATTATACTGGTACTGATAGGACTTATTAACACGAATGGGTTTTCACAAAAAAACCAAAAACAAACCAAGGTTTTAATAACAACTTCTCTCGGAAATATTAAATTGGTATTGTACAACGAAACACCTAAACATAGAGATAATTTTATAAAACTGGTGAAGGAAGGTTTTTATGATAGTACAATTTTCCATAGAGTAATTTCAAACTTTATGATACAAGGAGGAGATCCTGAATCTAAAAAGGCTAAAAAGGGACAAATGTTAGGGCAAGGAGGTCCTGGGTACACTGTTCCTGCAGAATTTAATAAAAAATTTATACATAAAAAAGGAGCGTTATCTGCAGCAAGAATGGGTGATGGTGTAAATCCTAAAAAAGAATCGTCAGGTAGTCAGTTTTATATTGTTCAAGGTAAAAAAACAACAAAAAAGGAATTAGAACAGATGAGTAAAAGGACAGGTGCTACATATACCGAAGAACAAATAAAGGAATACGAAACGAATGGAGGGACACCATTTTTAGACATGAATTATACGGTTTTTGGGGAAGTGGTAGAAGGGTTTGATGTAATTGATAAAATTGCTGCAGTTAAAAAGGAAGAGGTGATAGACCTGTAGAGGATATTAAAATTACAATGAAAATTGTTAAGAAATAAAGAATGCAAGAAAAGATAAAAGAACTTTTAGTCGAAGTTGAAGGGTTTAAAGCAGAAAGCAAAGAGCAGTTAGAAGATTTTCGTATTCAGTTATTAGGAAGTAAAGGGAAGATTAAAGGTTTGTTTGCTGATTTCAGAAATGTTCCAAATGAACAAAAAAAAGAAGTTGGTCAACTTATCAATACTTTAAAAGTTAAAGCTCAAGACAAACTAGAGGAGTTTAAAACTAAACTAGCAGGAGGAGAGTCTTCTACTACTAACGATTTAGACTTAACTAGAACAGGAACTCCTGTAAAATTAGGGAGCAGACACCCGATTTCTATTGTAAGAAATGAAATAATTGATATTTTTTCGAGAATAGGATTTACTGTTTCAGAAGGTCCGGAAATAGAAGATGATTGGCATAATTTTTCAGCATTAAATTTTCCGCCAGAGCATCCTGCTAGAGATATGCAAGATACTTTTTTGTAGAATCTAATGGTGAGGAAGACATCGCATTAAGAACGCACACTTCTTCAGTGCAAGTTCGAATTATGGAAAATACGGAACCGCCAATTAGAACCTTATCTCCTGGTAGAGTTTATCGTAATGAGGCTATTTCAGCAAGAGCACATTGCTTTTTTCACCAAGTAGAAGGATTGTACATTGCGGAGAATGTTTCTTTTGCAGACTTAAAACAAACACTAATGTACTTTGCTAAAGAGATGTTTGGCGAAAAAACAAAAATTAGGTTAAGACCCTCTTATTTCCCGTTTACAGAACCAAGTGCCGAAATGGATGTTTCTTGTTCTGTTTGTGATAGTAAAGGATGTAACGTTTGTAAATACACAGGTTATTTAGAAATTATGGGTTGCGGAATGGTTGACCCTAATGTGTTAGAAAACTGCGGAATAGACTCTAAAAAATATTCTGGATTTGCTTTTGGAATGGGTGTTGAACGTATTGCAATGCTAAAATACAAGGTAAACGATTTACGTTTGTATTCTGAAGGAGATGTTCGTTTCTTAGATCAGTTTAAAGCTGCTTTTTAACAGTATTCAATTAACATTATATTTAACCCTGATATAATTATCAGGATTTTTTATACAAAATATTTTTCGAAATATTTTTTGTTTATTGCTATTACATTTAATCAGAGATTTCATCATCATCTATAAGGTCAAATAATAAATGAAATTGAACATTTTTTACAGTTGTTTTATCGTTAAAAAATGGAGGTATTTCTACTAAGTTTTTAAGTTGATTTTCTTTTACTTCTTTATTAAGAAGATATTTATAGAGAGCTTTATTCTTGTTAAGAATATGTTGCTCTATTTTTTGTTTTAAAATTTTTGGGTTATACATTGAAGCAACTTTTTGCTCCATTGGTTGTTGTTTTATTCCTAACAAAACAAAGGTAGAAATATGGTAATTAAAAAGGGAGTCTTTTGGATTTAGTGCATCTATTTTAGTAATCTCTTCTGTGGTTAAACTATCTAAGTTTGCTATTTCTAAATAATTTGATTTAGCTAAATTCATCGCCATTTTTTGCGATTCTGTTTCTAAGTTGTAGTATGGTTCTATTAAAAGGGTTAATTCTGGTTTCTCCTTTAATACTTCTGCTATTCTATCTAATGTCGTTGTATTTTTTTGATTAAAAGGAGCAATTAAATTGCTCATTTTTATTTTTATTGTTGCATCTTCATCAGCACCTCCGGCAACTAATTTATAAGGAGAAGTTGCTGCTTTTACTAATAATTCAGTAAATATTTTACCCACAACTTTCCATATTTTATATTTGGGATCTGCTAAGTCCCCCTCTATCGGAATTTCCATATCAATATTTCCTTTTCTATCTTTAAGCATAGCAACACCCATTTTTAAAGGAACATTATAGGCCTCTTCATGCTTTTGTTTTTTTCCGAGCTTAAATTTTTCTAAAAATAATTTATGATTACTTAATAACTGTTTGTCTTTAACTACCAAACTACTTGACATGCTATAATGACCCTTGGTTACGGGGAAAGCAACGTATTGATGGAAATAAGGAGATAAATCTTTCATGGACATTTTATTAATACGAAAATTAATGTTAACATCTTCCTGCTTTTTTGGGTGTAAAATACCATCGGCAAATAATTCTCCTTTATTATTTAATAATGCAGAAAATCGAACTTTTAAGCTGTCAGCATTAGATGTTACATTATAGGCAGTTAAATTTGTTTTAGAGACAGTGTATTTAAATGGTTGCAACAAGGTATGATCAACGTATAAAATTTCCGCATTAATAATAGCAACAGTATCAATAGAAAAATTACTTGCTTTAATTCCTTCTAAAGTTTCTACAACATAATCTTTAATCATGACAAAAACATTAGATTCTGACTCGTCTTCAACCACTACAACAGTTGAATCTGCAACTTTAAAAAGTTGCGAAAAATTATCTGTTTCAGAATATAGTTCAAAATGAACATAGGGTTTCTCCATTTTTATAGCACTTAAACTATAAATATCTTTAGCAGGATTAACTGAATCTGTGACAATATTTAGCATTGCTAAAGCCATTACTTTTCTGTTAAACGTATCCCTAATTATAATATCATTAACTCCAAAAGAGCCTAAAATGTCAAGATCAGAAGATTCATGTGTGTTTCCTTTGATAAATAAATCAGTATTTAGCTCTCCTGTTAACTCCTTTACTAGCATCATGTCTTTTAAATAGGGAAAGAGTATACTTAGGTTAATTTTTTCAGAATTTAAATGTAAATCATACAGCCCATTATCTACGTTGAAATTAAATTTAGAATCAACTCTTCCTCCAGTTGTAAAGTTAAAGTCACTCAAAATATTAAGGCGAGGGTTGTCCCAAGAAATACCATTTGGCAGGTAAGTGTTAAAATTATTTAGAGCTATTTTACTTCCTAAATTTTTATCATAATAGCTAATATAACTGTTCGTAATCGAAATTTTTTCAATTGCATATTTTACTTGAACTGTGTCTTCAACAATCTCTTTTTCGCTGTTAAAATGAGTAATTATACTATTGAAATTAAATGTTGTATCTATTAAAATAGTGTTGCATTTCAATCCAATAATTTCTAAATCTTGTATAATGTAGTTCCCGCCAATACAGCTAATAACATTAGGGTTGATGTTAAAATTGCTTACAAATAAGAATGTGTCTCTCTCATTTTTTTCGTAAATTAATAGTTGTTCTAAATTTAATCTTCCAGTAAAATAGTTTAAGGATAATGATTCTAGGTTTATTGTTCTGCCTATTAATTCTTTGCCATTATTATTAATGTAGTTTTTTGCAATAATAGGAATAGCAATTAATATCACAATAAGTAGAAGGAGAAATCCAAGTAGGGTTTTATGTTTTTTTTTAAGCATTTTTATTTTTTATGAGGGGAGTAAATGTGTTTATACAGATTGTTACTCTACCAATTTATTTTGAAAAGCAAAACGAACTATTTCTGCAACATTGTGTAAATCTAATTTTCGCATAATATTAGTTCTGTGCGTATCTGCTGTTCTCGGACTAATAAATAATTTTTCTGCAATTTCTTTATTTGTTAAACCTTGCGAAACTGCTTTTATAATTTCAATCTCTCTTTCGGTAAGCTCAGCCAATAAAGCATTTTGAGTTACATTTGGCGTAATTCGTTGTTTTTGCAACAACGCTTTGGTTACATCTGCAGGAAAGTATTCACCTCCATTTGCAATAATTTTTATGGCTTGTATTAATTCATCTTTCGGTATTGTTTTTAAGAAATAACCTTTTACCCCAAATTCTATAAATTTTTTGATAAGTGTTTTTTCTTGGTGCATGGTTAAAATAGCAATTTTAATGTTTGGATAATGTTTTTGAACTTCCTCTGCACATTGTAACCCATTCATTTCTGGCATATCCAAATCGAGTAATAATAAATCGGTTCTTAGTTCAGGAAGCTTTTCTAAAACTTCTAGCCCATTATTACATGTCGCCACAATACTAATGTCAGCTTCATTTTCTAGGAGGCCAGAGATTCCATCAATAATTAATTGATGGTCATCTGCTAAAATTAAGTTTATCATTAAACAGGAATTTTTACAGTAGCCAAAGTACCACTTTTGGGGCTTGGTTCAAAGTTTACGTTACCATTTATAGTGTCTAATCTACTCGCAATATTCGTTAATCCTATCCCTTTTTTTTGAGCAGAAGTATTTAAACCTGTTCCGTTGTCCTCAACCATTAGTATAATATTATTGTTCGTTTTAAATAATTGAACATTTACCTTGTTGGCTTTGCTGTGCTTAATTACATTATTTATTAATTCTTGGGCGACCCTATAAATAACTATTTCTACGTTTTCTTTAAATCGTTCTGTTATTCCAAAATGTTCGAATTGAAAATTAATAGAAGTATTTCCCAAACTGTTATCAAGCATATCTTCTAATGCAGGAATCAGACCTAATTCACTTAACGATCGAGGCATCATTTTTTGTGATAGTTCTCGTAATTCTTGAGCAGAATCATCTAAGATTTTAATAACTTTATTTGTTTCCTTTGTTTCTTTATTTGTAAATATTTTTTGTAAACCTAATTTCAAACCACTCAATTGTTGAATAATTCCATCATGTAAATCTTTGGCAATTCGTTTTCGTTCCTCCTCCTGTATTTGTATTACTGCAGCCAAACCTTTTTGCTGTTCTTCAATACGAATTTTAGCGAGGTTACTTTGCTGTTTTTGCTTGGCGCGATAAAAAAGAAAACCTCCAGCTAACAATAAAATTAACCTAAACAGGGATAAAGAAATAGTAAGTATTGCGGTTTATAATTTGTTAGGAAAACAGGTGTTAAACAAAACAATAAGTACAAATGAAACTCAAGTTAATTTAGAGCATTTACCAAAAGGGATGTATGTTATAAATGTAGTTTTTAATGAAGGCAGTTTATCTAAGAAAATAATTTTAGAATAAACTAAAGTTGGTTTTTTTATAGTTAAAAGGAGGTTGATTCGTCAATCTCCTTTTTTGTTTCAAGTTCAAGATTTAATTATAAGAAAGGAAGTTATAATGTTATATTGAGATATAACATTTAAAGAGGAGGCAGCAAAGGGACACCAAAGTGTTTTTAAAGATCTAACATTAACCCAAGAGTAATACTATGGTTAACAATTAAATTATTAGCTAGTTTATATTGATACTGCACTCTAATATTTTCTACTTGAAATGAGAGTTGAACAAAAGGACTATATTCTTCGAAATCAAAAGTGCTTACTAGAGCTTCATAACCAAAACCAAGACTCATTCCAATACCACTATATTTTTGCTCTGTAGTTGCCATATTAAAAAAATCCATATTTATGGAAACTGGTAGTCGGAGTAAAAAAAAGGTTGTAAAAGCGCCATGAGGTTGCCCTGACACAGAAAAATTCATTTTTTCATTTTTGTCGAGAATTAAGTATTTATATTCAAAATAAACACCTAAGAGAATAGGTAAATTTAAATTTTGGTCAACTTTAACAAAGCTATTAGAAAACCCTAAATAAAAAACATTATGAAAATTATATTCTGATTCAAAAGCATCTTCCCCTCGATATAGAAATGTACTTCCACCTGTAGCTTCACCATATTGAGCAACAGTTTTAAAAGAAATAAAAAAGAGGCTAGTTATAACTATTAGCTTACTTAAGTTTTCCATTTTTGTATTTTTCCTTAAGAGTTATACTTCCTTTTTTATTGTAATGGACCCATTCACCACATTTTAAACCACGTAAATATGATTGTTCACAATATTCACCAGAAACTTTTAACTGTCCATCTTTATACCAATCTTTAAATTTTCCAGATAATAGCTGCTCATCATAAATTCCTTGATGCTTCATTTTTCCGTCTTCATAAAATTCCTCCCAGAGGCCTTGTTTCTTATTATTTACATAATTTCCTTTATAAATCAAATTGCCATTTTTATACCACTCTTTCCAGAAGCCTGTTTTTTTAAGCTTTTTTCCTAGCTTATACATGCCCTCGCTCATTTTTTCGCCAGTTTCAAAATACTTTATTGTTTTACCTTGCTGTGTAGATTGTTTATAGTTGGTTCTTGCTAAAATGTTACCGTTTTCATAATATTCTTTCCACTCCTTATCTCTTAGTCCTTTATAATGGATTCCTGTAGATTTGACTTTGCCGTTTTCATAATAGTCAGTATATTTTCCTTGCATCATACTTATTCGTTGCAGATCAATACCTGTAGCTCTTTTTGTATACTCAGATTCAATTTTTTTGTTACCGTTTTTATGCCATTCAGTCCATAAGCCAACTTGCATATCATTACTGTATAAACCTTCACGCATCACCTGCCCATTCTCGTACCATTCACTCCATTTCCCTTCTTTTTGTTGAGATACTTTTCTTCCTATAGAAACATCACTTGCTGTGGTGGCTAAATAATTCACCTCCATTTTTTTGTTTCCATTGGGGTAGTATTCAATATATAGTCCAGAAGGAATACCATGTCTATAAGTAACTTCTTTTTTGATTTCTCCATTTTCATGTTTTTCAATCCAGGAACCATCTTTTGCGTATTGTTTATATTGCCCTTGTTGTTTTATTTTTCCATTAGAATGGTATTCTACCCATTTTTGATCAATTCTTTTATCACTTCTATAAAGTTCTTTAAACCTCAATTGTCCATTTTTATAATGTTCTGTCCACTGAGCTTCTTTTTCTCCTTTTAAGTGAGAGCCTTGGATTTGTATTTGACCATTTTCAAAATACATTTTATATTCCCCATCTTCTTTTTTATTAAGAACAAATCTTCGAACATAGGTTTGTCCATTTTTATAAAATTCTAAAACTTCACCTACTAAAACCCCTTTTTTATAATGTTCTACTTTTCTCTTTTCGCCTGAATCGAACCATTCCTTCCATGGGCCATCTTTTCGCGAAACATATTCGTACCCAATTAAATCACCATTTGCTCGTGAAATTAGAATATAAATTCCTTCATGTTTTTTTTCTCCATTTTCGTGAAATCCAGTGCTTTTCCCAACTCTTTTTCCATCTTGGTATTTTTCTTCTAGCTTTATTTTTCCAGATTGGTAATATTCTTTCCATGCTCCATCTTTATAGCCTTTTCTAGTTTTAAAACCATCTAGTTTTAAATTTCCATTAGACCATTTTTGCTGAAACTTCTTTTGAGAAACTGCATTCACTGTAAGCATTGTTAAGCAACAAAATATAAGGTATCGATATTGTATACTTTTCATTATTTTAAAGTGTTTGAATATGAGGTAAACATAAGCAAATCTTATTAAATACAAGAGCCAGAGGATAATCAAGACTAATTTTATTTATCTAAAAACCAAGTCATATTGAAATATAAATAACAGGATAAAAATGACCGTTAAATAAAAAAATGGACGGTAAACTAAAAAAAACATGTTGTTTTTTAGTTTATATGCTTATTATTGTTGGAGTAAACGAAATATCTATTAAAAATAACATTTATGAAAAAATTAAAATTAATTATTGTCTTTAGCTTAAT
This sequence comes from Flavobacteriales bacterium, assembly GCA_016763795.1. Lineage (GTDB taxonomy): Bacteria > Bacteroidota > Bacteroidia > Flavobacteriales_E > Vicingaceae. The sequence goes on along the minus strand of JAESTF010000342.1, from coordinate 7,766 downwards.
TTGTGCAATGGCAGAGGCTCAATCGGTTCAAATTACAGGGGTAAGAGGAAGGGAGTTTAGAGGAGTTTCTTCTATTTTAGATAGTAAAAACAACGCTGTTGGTCATTATACTTTTTATGTTGGAGAAAAAGTAAAAAAAGGGTTGGTTGAGTTTGTTTTGGAGATATATGATTTAGATTTAAAATTAATAAAAAAGACACCTATTCAGTTGCCTAAAAATGCTATAATGCAAGGAGGTGAATTTAATGGAAAGGATTTTATGTTTATGTTTTTTGATTACAAAAAAAAATCAAACATATTTATTACGTTCGATAGTAAAGGTGAAATAATAAAAAAGGTTTCAAAAGCATCGAGAAAAGGAGTTACGGCAGGTACTACTAAAATTTTTCCATCTAGAGATGGGTCAGGATTTTATGTTACAAAACAAGTTAAAGAAAAAAGATGGGGATATGCTGTAGAGAAATTTGATAGAAATATAACATCTAAGTGGAAAAAAACTATTTCTCGACCAAAAGGAATGATTTCAATAGCTAGTGCTGTAGGTGGCGATGATCGTTTTGTAGTTGTTTCAATTGAACAACCAACACTAATGTCAAAAAAACGAACAGCAAAGGTAATTTCTCATAATGGGCAAACTGGAGATAAAGAATATGAAGTGAATTTATATGATGGAAAAATTTCAAGAGTACCTTCTGCATTTTTAATTGATGAGAAAGGTAATTTTATAATGTCTGGAATGTATTATGAAGGGCCTAAATTTACAGGACCTAATTCTGATGGAATTTATTTCACTAAAATATCTCCTGAAGGTAAGGTTTTATTTGAAAATAGTTTAGATTGGAAAGGTGGTGATATTCAAAAAGCGCTAAAAGCAACATCTAAGAAAACAAGTATCGGGTCTAAACCTAAAGTAATGTTTCATGATATAACGGTGGATGAAAACGGTAAATACCAAGTAGTTGCAGAAACTTTTAGAAAAACAGTTAGAGGTGGTGCTATGGCAGCAAAGCTTCTTGCTGGAGCTTCAGGAGGAGGAAGTGCTGGAACTTCAATGGGGTTTACAGTTATGGATTTTATAATATTTAATTATGATGCTGAAGGAAAACCGATTGACATTAATAAGATAGCAAAACCATACAAATCTATTACGGTTGAAGCTGCAGGACAACTGACAGGGATTAAATTGGCAGCATATATGAAGAGCCTAGGGTTATTTACTTATAATTTTATATCTGAAACAAAAAGTGGAAAAAAAGTAGTAGTTTTTACTAACTTTGAAAAACCAAAAGGTGTAGGGAAAGGGAAGCCTTACGTTGGTATTAGTTCTATAGAGATTGGAGAAAATTCTGAAACTAAAAAAATGCCATTAATGAAGAAGCTTACTAATTTTGGAAAAGGAGGAAGAAATGGTGCTATAAAATCTAAACCAGGAAAAATCACCACTTATTACTATGATAAAAAAGCAAAAGCAATTAACATTGAAGTGAATGATTATAACTTTTAATAGAGTATAATTAATATAGAGTGATAGTTGTGATGACTTAAAAAAGCCGAAGATTTTATCTTCGGCTTTTTATTTTGTTTACCATTGGTAATATATAGCAACCCTTATGGTTTGCATATTGTAAGGGCTTTCTATATCTGAAAAATTTACAAAAGGAGTAATATAATTATAAGAGATTTCTAATCCAAAATCATCAATAATTTCAGAATAAGATACACCTGCTGATGCGCCAATATTTAATGTAATTCCTTGTTCTGAAAACAATGTTGAATATCTAGCCTCTACAAAAGGGCGAATTTTATAATGGGTAATGTATCCTTTAAGCGATTGGTTAATATCAAACCAGACTAAATCAGGGTCGCTAATATATCCTGTAATTCCATAAGTATATGAAAACCCATCCTTAATAAAGTGTTCACAGAAAAAAGCGCTTCCCATTGTGTTGTTATTAGTATTAAACACTCCTGATAAAGATAAGATATCGTTGCCTTGGGCAAAAGAGTTTAATGTTCTTTTGTTACTGTATTCCTCTGCTTGGCCATAATTTTCAGTAAAAATTAATAGCAGGAGTATAAATAAAAGATATTTCATAGTATTTAAAATTTACAGTAAAAGTAATCACATTTTTTATTGTAACTTATTATAATCTTTAATGCTGATTAATTTATATAGAAGTGTTTAATGAAAATATGGTAAATGATGTATTGTGGTTTTTGCTTTTAACTAGGGGTTTTTTATTACGAGAATAGCGTTGTTTATAGCTAAAATGGCATTATTTTGAAAACAACTTTACTTTTCGTTATTACTCTTATATTTTCAACTATAGGATTATCACAGACCACATATATTAATTATACCGATTCTATCAATCTTCTACAGATGGTGCGGGACTGTTTGGTGGAGGTGTCAGTTTTCTCGATATAAATAATGATCTTTTACCAGACATTTACACTGCTAATGATAAACACAATGGTAATGAGCTATTTATAAATAATGCAGGGACATTTTCTAAAAATGTGGAGACCAATAATGTCGCTATAAAAATGAGTATAGCTACTGGAGATTTTGACAATGATGGGTTTCTAGATATTTATGTTGCCAATACCTCTTTAGGAAATAAATTTATAAAAAATTCAGTTTAATGTTATTGTACACAGTGTAAGTGATTGTTTTAATTAAAGATAATAATTTCTTATAAATAATTAAGAATCTCTTTTTTAACCCATTATGGAATTTTACTTTTGCTTAGAATTTATTTACAACGTTATTGCGAAGAATGAGCAACCTTATAATTAGAGAACTATGAACGTATTAATATTAGGATCAGGAGGAAGAGAACATGCTTTTGCTTGGAAATTGGCTCAAAGCCCTAAATTAGATAACTTATTTATTGCTCCAGGCAATGCTGGGACAGCACAAGTTGGAACCAATATTGAAATTGGGGTAAATGATTTTGATGCGATTAAAGATTTTGTTTTGAGTAATGACATAAAAATTGTTGTTGTTGGTCCAGAAGATCCTTTAGTAAACGGAATACATGATTTCTTTTTGGCTGATGATGAGTTAAAGAGTGTTGGCGTAATTGGACCTAAAAAAGATGGAGCAGAATTAGAAGGAAGTAAAGAGTTTTCTAAAAAATTCATGATAAAACATGGCGTTCCAACTGCTAAATATCAAAGTTTTACTTCTACTAATTTAGAGGATGGGTATACTTTTTTAGAAACATTACAACCTCCTTATGTTTTAAAAGCTGATGGTTTAGCAGCTGGTAAAGGGGTGTTAATTTTAGATGATTTAGCGGAAGCTAAAATCGAATTAGCAAACATGACCAATGGTAAGTTTGGAGATGCTTCAGCAACGGTTGTTATTGAAGAATTTTTACACGGGATTGAATTGTCGGTATTTGTATTAACAGATGGCGAGAGTTATAAAATATTGCCTTCGGCAAAAGATTATAAAAGAATAGGAGAAGGAGATAAAGGATTAAATACAGGGGGAATGGGAGCTATTTCGCCAGTGCCCTTTGCAGATGAAGCTTACTTGCAAAAAGTAGAAGAATTAGTTGTTAAACCAACTGTTGCAGGCTTAAAGGCTGATGGAATAGATTACAAAGGATTTATTTTTATTGGTTTGATGAATGATAATGGAAACCCTTCGGTTGTGGAATACAATGTGAGAATGGGTGATCCAGAAACGGAAGTAGTGATACCACGAATTAAATCTGATTTATTGGATTTATTTGAAGGAGTTGCCAATCAAACATTACACGAAAAAACCTTTGAGGTGGACGAAAGAATAGCAACAACAGTAATGTTGGTTTCTGGTGGCTATCCTGAAGCGTATGAAAAGGGAAAGGTAATAACTGGTTTTGATGCGATTGAAAATGGTATTCCTTTTCATGCAGGGACTAAACAAGAAGGGGATAATACTGTAACCTCAGGAGGTAGGGTGTTAGCATTAACTTCTTTTGGAGAAACGATTAAAGAAGCTCTTAGTTATTCTTTTGCAAACGCTGAAAAAGTAAATTTCGAAAAGAAAAACTATCGAAAAGATATTGGTTTTGATTTAATATAAACCCATGAAAAAAAACGTAGGAAAAGTTGATAAAATTACTAGAATAGTTGTGGCTCTTATACTCCCAATATTATTTGTTACAGGCCTTGCTCCTGGTGTTTTTGGTTATGCTGTTTTAGTTATAGGAGGCATATTATTGCTAACAGCTTTAGTTGATTTTTGTCCATTCTATTCTATGTTTGGGTTTAATAGTGATAAGAATAAATAGCCCTGAAGTATTTCGTTCTTTTTATTGCTTTATTATCTTTTCTAGGTAAGGTTTATCTAATCCTTTTTGTATTGAGATGATGTAAACACCTTGAAGAAGAGCCCTTAAATCAATTTTTTTAGTGTGTAATCCTTTAGGTAATTTGTTATCATTAAAAGGTGGTAGAACTTGTTCTCCTAATAGATTTAGTATTCTTATTACTATTTTTTGCTCTTTGTAAAGCTCAAAAGAAAGGTTCACTTGATTTTTTACTGGATTAGGAGAAATATTTACATCAAAAAATTCTTTGTTTTTTGTTTCCAAAACGCTAGTGACATTGCCCACGGAATATTCCCAAACTTCATTATTAAATAATCCAGAAGCTTCATTTCCTCCAAACACAATCATTTTTTGATTACTTTGTACATAAATAGCTGTGTGTCCTATTCTAGCAGAAGGTTTTATACTCCCTTGTGATAAAGTATCCCATGTTTGAGTGCTTAAGGAAAAATTCCATAAATCATTCAATGCTCCCGAAAAATTATTTTGATTTAAACCGTTTCCTCCAAAAAGGAGAAGGTTGTTTCCTCCATCATAAACCAAAGAGGGGAAATGTCTTGCTGGAGGCTTGTTAACAGGAGTAATATCTGTCCATGTAAAATTATCAATATTAAGTTGCCAAATATCATCTAAATTACCATTGTTTTGACCTCCATAAATAATCATTTTTCGTTGAGAAGGGACAAAACACCCGCTGTATAAACATCTTTTTAAAGGGAAAGTAGCATTAGTTTCATCTGTCCAGGTATTTGATCCAATGTTAAATTTCCATGTATCATCAAATCTGCCAGATGTTGTAAAACCAGCAAAACTGATTACATTGTCTGTTTGAGGATCGTAAACAGAGCTTGTTCCGTAGCGTTGTAAAGGAATTCCAGAAACATTTCCGTTAGCAGATAAATTATACCAAGAAGTATCATTAAAATCAAAAGCCCAAATATCATTAAATAAGCCCGAGCCTTGCCCTCCCCAAATAATCATTCGGTTACGCAAACTATCATACATCGCATTTTGTGTGTGTCTAACAGAAGGATTCACTGTTGATTGAGGTATAATTTCTCTCCAGTGCATAGAATCAAGGTTTAACGCCCAAATGTCATTTGTAAAACCTGCGCTTGTTTTACCTCCAAAAATAATGATGTCGTTTTGGTTTTGATGGTAAATAGCTGAGGCATTGGCTTTCCCAGGAATATTTCCTGTAGGAGCATGTTGTTGCCATATTTGACTAAATAAAGGTGTGACACTAACCATTAAAAGAGTACAAAAATATATCTTTATATGCGCTAAATTATTCATTATGATAAAGCTACGAAAAATAAAGGTATCGTCAATTTAAGATTTTCCTAGGGCTGCTTGTAAAAAAGTGGTGAATAAAAAAGAGGATGAAATTTCTTCCACCCTCTTTTTGGTTATAAAAAACTAAACTATTCCTTTATTAGCTTTTGCATCACAGGCTTACTAGTTCCTGTAATTATTTTAGCAAAATAAACACCTTTGGTTAAATTGCTAATATCTATTGTGTTGGTGTTGTTAAACGTTGTTACTTTTTGCCCAGTTAGGTTGTATATTTCTATACTACTGATTTGTTTAGTTGTAGAAAATATTACTTTACCTGTAGTAGGGTTAGGGTAGGTAGTTAACTCTAAATTTTGAGTCGTTTCATTTATTCCTAAGGGCTGATAGATATTAAACCCTATCCATTTATTTTCTGCAACATTAAAAACCCAAAATAAATCATTTGCAAAAGAAACTCCAAACCCAAGTGTTGTTGATAAATTTGGTGCAATACTCGCTAATGAAATTGTAGTTGTGATTGCTCCTGTGTTAGCATTTATTAAATGTAATTCTTTTGACGAGAGATCATAAATACCAAGCTCATTATTAATACACCCTGTATAGATTATTGTATGAGCAGATATTGTTGAGAAATCTGTAATACCTGTAATCATTAATGGAGGAAGGGAATCGAATGTAACTCTGTGTTGAGTGTAAATACTTCCATTGTAATAATAGTGGATTAGAGTGTCTTGGTAATTGAATGCTCCTACTGACTGCATGTGAGGTACAGTAGTTGAATTTATGAAGTTTGTATCGTTATTTAGTCCTCCTGAACTATTCAAAGAATCCTCGTAAAATTTTTTATCCCAACAATTTCCTTCTATTAATTGTGTGTTTGGGTTATACCAAAAACCTCTAAAGTCAACAGAATTTTCAGAATCAATAAACACCCCATTTCCATCAAAAAATTCGTGAGGATTCCCTCCTCCGGGACTACAACTGTAATACATATCGAAATTAGGGTTATATGCTACTGACGAATGATGAGAAAGCACATGGCTGTTGTGTAATGTGTCGCCAGACAAAGTTGCTGTATTTAAAAAGGTACACTGAGCACTTACTCCAATCGTTGTTAATGTTAAAATAGAGAGTAAAATATTTTTCATAGTTTTTTGTTTTGATTAATAAAATTCAAACTTAATTTCTACGAGTTGTTAAAACAAAAACCTTTTACGAACTGCAGGGTTTTTTTAACGAACTGTAATTAAACAAAAAAGCCACTTGCTATTTTTTAGCGAGTGGACTTAATTGATGTGTTTATTAATTAAAAAGGGCCCGAAATTAATTTTCAGACCCTTTTTTTATGAAAAAACTAAACTATTCTTTTATTATTTTTTGCATTACTGAATTATTAGTTGCTGTAATTATTTTTGCAAAATAAACACCATTGGTTAAATTGCTTATGTCTATTGTGTTGGTGTTGTTAAACGTTGTTACTTTTTGCCCAGTTAGGTTGTGTATTTCTATGCTGTTTATCTGTTCAGTTGTAGAAAATGTTACTTTACCGGTAGTAGGGTTAGGGTAGGTCGTTAACTCTAAAGTTTGAGTTATTTCGTTAACACCAACAGTACCACAATTTGTACTGAAACTAGATGTTGCATCTATACTTGTCCAGTTGGTTGTGCTGTACGCTGTATTATCTACTGTTATACAGGTTAGGTTTGGGTTTTGATCTGCTCTGAAATAAGTGAAATTAGAATTGTTACCGTTTGCTGTGTTTAAGGAGGTTAACAGATTATTCTCAACTCCTAAATTGACAATCTGTAAATTCAAAGAAACGTCAATACTGCTAATTTGATTGTTAAAACATCTAAAGTAGGTCAAGTTTGTGTTTTGCGAAACATCAATTGATGTAATTGAATTGAAATCACATTGTAATAGTGTTAAGGCTGTATTAGAAGTGACATCTAAACTGTTTAAATTATTACCCGAACATGTTAATTGAGTCAAATTAACAAACCCTTCAATTCCTGTTAAATCAGAAATATTAAGATTATTACACAAAATTGTGCCAGTATAAGCCGCTGCTTCACTACATTCTATTTCGTTTGGGTCACCACCAGTATTAATTGCAGTATTACCCACTAAATAAGCTTTAAAATT
>JAESTF010000341.1 GCA_016763795.1 Flavobacteriales bacterium | reverse complement strand
CGCAATAGGAAACTTCCCATCAGCACTCGGCTTCATTTTTTGCATAAATTTTTCTAATGCTTTCATTTATTTAATGTATCAATTTGTCAATGTAATAATTGCTTAATTATTCTAGCTAGTTTCTTTTCTTACTAAATCTAAAGCTTCTCTTACTATTTTTTGTGTTTCTATTTTTGAAGTACAAGCAAACTCACATAACGCAAAGTCTTCTGGTGCAACTTCATAAATTCCTAAGTTCTCCATTAAATCAATATCTTGTGTAATCATTGATTTTACTAAATGAACTGGATAAATATCCATCGGAAAAACTTTTTCGTATTCACCAGCCATTACAAATGCTCTTTCTTCACCATTCATATTGGCATCTAAATTGCGTTCTTTATTTGGAGATAAAAATGAAAAAGATGTTCTTGACAAACTCTTTCCTGTAAATCCAAAAAACGGTAACCATCCCATAAATCTGAAATCGCCACCTGCCGGTATTGCTGTTATTTGATAGTTATAAAAACCTAAATGTCCGTTTTTATTAATTTGATTTCCTGTTAAAGGATTTCCGCTAATTACACGAGCACCTTCTTCTAAGTTTCCTTTTAAGACATCAGCTACATTTGCTCCTAAAACTGTTTTAACATATTTAGGAGTATTTATTTTAGAGCCTGAAACAGCAATTGTTCTTGAAGCATCAAATTTTCCTTCCTTAAATAACTTTCCAATAGTTAAAACATCTAAAGCATTTAATACCCAAACAACTTCTCCTTTATTAACAGGATCTATATGGTGCATTTGAATACCAACATTACCTGCTGGATGCGGACCAGAAATTTTATTAATTTGAACATTCTTCGCAGCAGTAAATGCCTCATCAGTATTTGCATTTCCTGTAATGTTTAAATGAACAATTCCTGAAGTTAGTTTTGCTAAAGCATCTAAGCCAGTCTGCAAAACAGCACCTTGTCCATGAGCAACAAATCCATAATCTGGTGCTAAAGGAGCCGAATCAAAAGCAGTTACATGAATTGCTTTTGGCGTATCCATAGGATTAGCAACAATATCATACGGTCGTTGTCTAATAAAAGGCCAAACTCCACTTTTTAACATATTGTCTAAAACTTCTTCTTTAGACATGTCAGCAGGATTGCCTTGCTTAAAAGTTTCAAATGCATTTGCACCATCAGCTTTCACTTTAACTTCTAATATTTTTCTTTTTTCTCCTCTGTTTATTTCTGTTACCTCACCGCTAATTGGTGATGCAAATAAAACTCTATCATTTTCTTTATTGTAAAATAGTGTTGATCCAGCTTTCACTTTATCGCCAATTTTTACAGATAATTTTGGCATTAAACCAGGAAAATCAGTAGGTTTTAAAACAATATCAGAAGTAGTAATAACGTCTCCATTAAGTTTTTCGGCAGAACCTTTTAACTTTATATTTACGCCCTTACGAATTTTTACGTCTCTTGACATATTTATCTTTTTGGAATTAGAAAACAAAAGTAACAGAATCCCTTTTTTAAATGTATAATTTATTAAATTTTAGACTGTCTATATGTAATTTAGAATGATTCTAAATAAGGAAGACATAAACTTCAAGCCCCTTGAATCAAAAAGAATTTATAACATTTTAGATTGGCAAAGACATTGCTAAGTCCAATATCGTAATTTCACCCCTTAATTAAATTTTAACATGAAAATTCACTTCATAAAATTAACAAGCATTACTTTCCTATTATTAGGAGTTATTTTTATAATATGCAGTTCTGCTCAATTAATTGATGATAACGATTATGCCATAGAAAATCACATTCGTTATGATGATTACACTTATGATGACAGCATAAAAACAGTTTTACTCTTCAATACTCGCAACGAAATGAGTTATCCGATTATTAGTTTAAGCGGTAATGAAACCATTAAATTAAGTTTTGATGATTTGAGAAGAGAAAATAGCATTTACAATTATACTATTGTTCATTGTAATGCAAACTGGAGTCCTTCAGATCTTGAACAAAACGAATATATTGAAGGTTTTTTTGAAGATGAATTATTTGATTTTGAATACTCCAACAATACAGATTTATACTACACGCATTATAATGCAACGATCCCTAATGAGAATATGAAACCTACAAAATCAGGTAATTATATTATAATGGTATATAAGGTAAACGATAAAGAACATCCTATACTCACCAAACGTTTTATGGTTTACGAAAATCGTGTTTCCATTTCTATGGATATTAAAAGAGCCACCGATGTTAACGAAAGTTATTTTAGACAAGAAGTTGATTTTAAGATTAACCACAATGGTTACGATATTAAAGATCCTTTCGGAAGGTTAAATGTAGTATTGATGCAAAACTATCGTTGGGACAATGCCATTACTGGATTAAAACCAAAATTCATTAAAGATACCGAGCTTAATTATGATTTTAACAACAGTGAAAATGTTTTTGATGCAAATAATGAATTTCGATATTTTGATTTAAAGAGTATTAGATACCAAACGATTAGAGTTAAAAGAATTCAATTTGAGGCACACGACAAGTTAACTCATGCTTACTTATTAGATGATGAAAGTCGTTCTTTTAAACAATATTATTCTCAAACTGATTTAAACGGTAATTTTTTAATTAAACGTAATGAGGGTGAGAATAGCGAAACTGAAGCTGAATACATTAAAGTACACTTTAAGCTACCTTACTACCCTCCTCTAACTAATGGGAACCTTTATTTGTTTGGTAAATTTTCTGATTGGAAATTTAAAAAGGAACTAAAATTAGATTATGATACACTTAATCAGAACTATTACAAGGAAGTTTTGTTAAAACAAGGTTATTATGATTACCTGTACTGTTTTGTTAAAGATGGCTCTAAAAATGTTGGAGATATTTCTGTAGTTGAAGGTTCCCATTACGAAACCAAAAATGAATACTCTATTTTAGTATATTATAGAGGACTAAATGATGATTATGATAGATTGGTTGGGTTTTCTAGTGCTAGTAAT
>JAESTF010000340.1 GCA_016763795.1 Flavobacteriales bacterium | reverse complement strand
TTGGTGATGGAGGTTTTTCTAATGACCAGAATCCAAGTCATGAATATGCAGATTCAGGTTCTTACCAAGTTACTTTACATATCGAAAATAGATTTGGCTGTAAAGATACAACAGATCATATGGTACGAATTGACCCTGTATTTGTCATCTTTATCCCTAATTCTTTTACTCCTGATGGAGATGGAATGAATGATTTCTTTTTCCCAAGTGGTTTTGGATATCAAGAAATAAAGATGCAAATCTATGACAGGTGGGGAGAAGTTATTTATGAAGGAAACAGTGTTCGTTCTAAATGGGATGGACTCTATAAAGGAAGTCCAATTAAAGGAGATAGCTATGTTTATAAAATTAACATTAAGGACGTTCTGGGTGCAGAGCATGAATATATTGGAAAAGTAACAGTCATTCAGTAAAAGAAAAAGCCTTCTGAATTCAGAAGGCTTTTTCTTTATGAAATTTTAATTACTAACCACTTAAAAAAAGAAAACCGTTAACAAATTTGTTAACGGTTTTCTTTTTTTGCTATAGGAACGAATGCTAAGCCTCTTCTTTAGTCTCTGCCTTCTTTTTCCTAGTAACTCTTCTTTTTGGCTTTTTTTCTTCCTCTACGGGCTCTTTATAATTAGGATCAAATGCAGAATCAACCAAAATTCTACCACAATGCTCACACACCAATACTTTTTTATGATTTTTAATATCCATTTGTCTTTGCGGTGGCACCTTATTAAAACAACCTCCACATGAATCTCTCTGAATGGTAACAACAGCTAGACCATTTCTAGCATTAGTTCTAATTCTAGTATAAGCCTTTATTAACCTATCGTCAATTACTTTACCAGCTTTTACAGATTTTTTTTGTAGCTTTTCTTCTTCAACCTGAGTTTCGCCTGTAATCTCTTTTAATTCTTTTTGCTTATTTTTCAAATCAATTTTTCTGCCATCCAAGTATTCCTTAGCCTCATCAACTTTTTCCTTCTTAGAACTTAATTGAAACTCCCCTTCCTTAATTCTTTTCTCAGCCAATTGAATTTCTAAGCTTTGAAATTCCATTTCTTTCGTAATCGCATCAAATTCTCTGTTATTTCTAACTTTGTTTTGTTGCTCTTCGTACTTCTTAATTAAGTTATTAGAATCTTTAATCCCGTTTTTCTTATTAGAAATTTCAGTAGTTAAATCTTCTATTTCGCTCGTTAACTTATCTAAACGAAGTGTTAATCCTTCAACCTCATCTTCTAAGTCTTGAACCTCTAAAGGCAACTCACCTCTTACAGTACGTATTTTATCAATTGTAGAATCAATAACCTGTAAGTCATATAATGCTTTTAATCTTTCTTCTATAGTCGCTTCTTTTTTAGCCATCTTTAAAGGTAATTTACTGGGTTTGTATTTTTTTCAGTTAAACGAACTGCGAAATTAGGAAATTTTTCATTAAGAATCTCATAAATCAACTCACTTGTGTGCTGCTCGCTTTCATAATGACCTACATCTGCAATAATAATTTTATTTTCAGCATCAAAAAACTGATGGTATTTAAAATCTCCCGTAATAAAAACGTCTGCTCCAGCAGCAATTGCATCAGCTAACAAGAAGCTTCCTGAGCCACCACAAATAGCAACTTTTTTAATCCTTTTTCCTAGTAAATCTGTATAGCGAATACAGTCTGTTTTGAGGTCATTTTTAAGCCGTTTTAGAAACAAATTTTCATCTTCTTCATTTTCCAATTCTCCAACGACACCACTCCCTACATTTTCATACTTATTTTGCAATTCAAAAATATCATAAGCAACTTCTTCATAAGGATGTACAGCTTTCATACTTGCTACAACTTTGTTTGCCAAATATGATGGAACAATAGTTTCTATTCTTGCTTCTTTTTCTTGATGTGCTTTACCCACTTCACCAACAGCAGGCTTGGCATTCTCTTCACCTTTAAATGTTCCTATTCCTTCCGTATTAAAACTACAATCAGAATAATTACCAATACTTCCTGCTCCAGCATCAAACATAACCGCTCTTACATCATCAGCCTTATTAACTGGACAATACACTACAATTTTGCTCAACAAACTCTTTTTTGGCTGTAAAATCTGACAGTTTTTTACGCCTATTTTTTGAGCAATTTTATAACTAACTCCATTTTTTACATTATCTAAATTGGTATGAACCGCATAAATGGCGATATTATTTTTTATAGCCTTAATAACTGTTCGTTCAATATAATTTTTTCCATTAAGTTGCTTTAATCCACTAAAAATAATTGGATGATGTGCAATTACCATATTACAATTTGTTGTAATTGCTTCGTCTATAATCTCTTCAATACAATCTAAACAAATTAAAACACCAGTTACTTCATCAGTTGCATTGCCAACAATTAACCCTGAATTATCATACGATTCTTGATAGGTTAAAGGGGCGAATTCCTCTATAATAGTCGTAATATCTTTTATTAGCATATTTTCTATTTAAGATTACAAAGTTAAGATAATTGAAACTTCAGTACCTGAAATTTTGTGCTTTTCATTATAAATTTGACAAGGTCCTTTTATTGCACAATCTTTATTAGAAATTTTACTTATCAACTTTATTCTACTTTTTGTTAATTCCATTCCTTTAGAATCATGATGTTGATTTTTCCCTTTCTTATCTTCAATACTTTTATCAATACCAATGCATCATCTTTAATTTTAATAATAAGCTTCCCGTCTTTTTTCGTAACATCTATAATAATATTCCCCTTTTTATCTCGAGGCAAAATTCCATGCCAAATAGAGTTTTCTATAAATGGCTGTAATAGCATTGATGGAATTTTTATGGTGTGAGGCTCTATACTTTTATCTACATTAATCTGGTAATCAAACTTATCTTGAAACCTCATTTCTTCTAACTTTAAATATAGTCCTATTCGTTCTATTTCATCATCTAAAAAAATTTCGTTGACTAACGAACTGTCTAAATTTTTTCTTACCAATTTAGCAAAACTAGAAAGGTATTTATTTGCCGAAATTCGATCTTGTCTATTAATATAATATTGTATCGAATTTAATGCATTAAAAATAAAATGCCTATTCATACTAGAGTTTAATGCTTGCTGCTCCAGCTTCATCATTTTAGATTTATCTATAATCAACTGGGTAGACCTTTTATTATCTTCTATTTTATTTCTACGCTTAATCCCCAACCAAATTACACCCGTAACCGAAACAAAACATAACAAATAAAACCACCAAGTAAACCAAAATGGAGGCCGTATTACAAATGAAAACTGAACTGGTACTGTCCATTTTTTCAAATCCGTTGTTGCTGATAATTGAAAAATAAAGTCACCGTAAGGAATATTTGAATATGTTACAAAAGTGGAAGCTGTAACTGGCTGCCAATCTTCATCAAAGCCATCTAATTTAAAACGATACTTCACCTTATCTGGACTTGCATGGTAAATCCCCACAAAATCAAAAGTTAAATGGTTTTTATTGTACTTGAGTGTTAAGTTCTGAGGCAATCTTGTAGTATCATTTATTCCTTTAGCATATTTACTTAAATCTTGCTTTTCAAAAAATAACCTAATATCTGTAATCTGAACTTTAGGTAATGAAGCTGTTGCATTATCTAAGCCTAATTGATGTCTCATTAAACCATAACTAGTACCAAACCATAAATTATTTTCACTATCAATAAACGCTGCATTTTGATTACACTCTAAACTTTTTAGTCCATCTAAATTCGAGTATCGGATAAAATCAGTTTCTACAAAAGACTCTTTTTCTAAAATATTTAATTGAAATAATCCATAATTAGTTCCTATCCACAAATTATAAAACTCATCCAATTCTAAAAAGTTAATATTATTTGCTGCATAGTTACCAGGTATTGTAATAGTAGAAAAATCACCTTTAGAAAACCTTGCTAAACCGTTAATTGTTGCAACCCAAAAAATTCCGTCTTCACCCTTAACAATCGTCATTATGCTTCGACTTGGCAAACCATCTTCTTCGGTAAAAACAATGTGCTTTTTAGTTTTAACATCATACTTAAACAATCCATCAGAAGAGCAAAACCAAATATATTTCTCATCTTCTATAAATATATCTCTTATATTTCTTCCTATTCCTAAGTTATAAATACTATCTGTTGTTTTATTTAATAACGAAACACCCTCTTTAGTTCCTATCCATATATTATTAGCTGAATCTTCTTGGAGCGCGTATACTTTTTTAGCGTTTAAACCATCTTTTCTAGCGTATGTTTTAAACCTACTACCATCAAACACAGATATTCCATTATCGGTACCTACCCATAGGGTCGAATCTTTTGATTGTATACTGCACCATACTGTATTATTACCCAAACCATCTTCAGTTGTTAAAAGCACAAATCCTTTACTGGTAAAAACTCCTGCACCTTGTCCATAGGTTGAGACCCAAATATTATTGTTAAAATCTTCTAAAATCGACATTACAACATTACTTCCAATTACATCATCTTCTGTATAACTCATAAAATCTTCATTCGTAAATTTTATGATGCCCCCTCCATCAGAACCCAGAAACAAGTTACCTTCATCATCTTCCATCACTGCTTTAATGTTATGATCTTTTAACCCATCTTTAGTTGTGAAATTTTTAATTCCCCCATCCTTATATTTAGACACTCCATTTTTAGAAACAAACCAAATAGAGCCATCTTTTCTTTTTGTGAAAGCTCTAACATGATTACTTATCAAACCATTACTTACTGATAATTTTACACACTCATTCTTTAATAAATGAATCACACCGTCTCCGAAAGTAGAACACCAAACACTATTGTCTTTATCTAAAAAAACTTGAGTAGCATTAACACCCGTTATAGTATCTATAATATTTAATTTTGAGTCAATTACAGAGACTCCTGACCGTGTTGCTAACCATTTATTATCCCTGTCATCAACAAATATATTTCTGATATAATTATTTCTTGGTCCATTTGGTAAAACCACGTAATTAAATCGTGTATCATTCATATAAATTAGTCCTCCGCCATCAGTTGCCAACCAAATTCTACCTAACTGATCTTCTGCAATAGATCGAACAACATACTGACCTAACTCCTCTTTAAACTGAAAATTTTTAAATGAAACTCCATCATAAAAAGAGACCCCTCCCTGTGCACCTATCCAAATATTTCCATTCTTATCCTTAAAAATAGCGTTTATTTGATTGTTTAATAAGCCATCATTAGTAGAAAAATTTTGAAAATTAATTCCATCAAACTTAGATAATCCACCCAATGTACCTATCCAAATATACCCCTCATCATCCTGACAAATAGCCCTTATTTGAGATTGTGCTAATCCATCTTCTATGGAATAACTAATAAAATTATATTGTTGAGAAAACACACTAATAGAAAATATTAGTGTGCATAAAAGCATGAAAAATTTAATCATTAACAGATTACTTAAAAAGTTTTTATCGCACTAATAAATCCCGACAACTTTCTTCTCGCTACAGGTATCGCTTCTCCAGAGTCCATAATTGCCATGTTTCCATCGTGCCTATTAAACTCTCTTAAATGATGCCTCGTATTAATAATATGGGATTTATGTACTCTAAAAAAGGTGTTGGTATCGAGTACTTTTTCGTACCGAGCAATGGTCATACTACTAATACATTTTGAACCATCGGCTAAAAATATTCGAGTATAACTTTCATCAGCTTCTAAATGAACAATATCTTCAGCTTTTAAAATTTCGTATCCACTAAGTGTCGGCACAGCAATAGTTTCAGCTTTTGTTTCATTTTTATATTCATTTATCAATGTTTTTATCATGTCAAAATCCACATTTCCTTCAGCACTACCTTTTATAGCAATTTTGCTTACTGCGGTTTGTAAATCTTCAATATCAATTGGTTTTTCGAGGTAATCTATTGCTCCAGATTTTAATGCTTTTAATGCAAATTGATTATGAGCAGTAATAAAAATTACAGAAAAATCTTTATCCTCTATAGATTCTAATAATTCAAAGCCATCTTCGTTAGGCATATTTATATCTAAAAACAATAAATTAGGTCCGTGTTTTGAAATTAGTTTTCTAGCCTCTTCTGCCGAACCTGCTTCTGCAACAACTTCAATATTAGGACAAAAATCTTCTAAAATTAATTTTAAATTTTCGCGAGCATTTTGCTCATCATCAATGATAATAGTAGTAATAGCCATAATAGTAGAGTTAGTGTTTTTTAAAGATACGGCAAGAAAACTAATAAGTTAACCGGAACTACTCATTGGTAGTTCTCAGAAATTAAACGGTAGGGAACGGCAATTAAAGAGCTACAATTCCTTTATTGTTTTAATAAATTCAGAGACCCTTGCTCGTGCAACAGGCAATTTAACTCCTGTTTGCATAACTGCAAAAGCTCCATCTTCATATAAATAATCGGTAAGATGACTTAAATTTAAAATGTATTTTTTATGAGTTCGATAAAATTTATTTGTTGCCAAAATATCTTCATACACCTTTAATGTTCTTGTATCAAAAAAGGTTGTCCCATCTACAAAATGGATATTAGTGCAGTTTCCATCTCCTTCTAAATAAAGAATATTTGTATCATCTATTATTTTAATTCCTTTAGAATGAGAAACTGTTATTCTATTCGATTCATTTTGATAATGAATATTTTCTGAAAAATTTTTAATCGATTCTATATATGTTTCTAAGTTAGAAGAATCTTTAGAAAAGAGCTCTTTATAGTTAATCAACTTCTCAACGGCATCTTTTAAATCCTCAATATCAATAGGTTTTAAAATATAATGGATAGAATTGGCATTAAATGCTTTTATCGCATAATCTTTAAATGCTGTTACAAAAACAATCTGGAAATTATTCGCTTTCACATCCTCTAACAATTCCAGACCTTCCTCTCCACTAGGCATTCTAATGTCTAAAAAAACGGCTTCAGGTTTTTTTTCTGCAATAAGTTGTCTTGCTTCAGCAACATTCTGTCCTGTACCAATTATTTTTACATCAGGACAAAACTCACTTAAAAGTAAACGTAAATTTTCTCTTGCAAGATATTCATCATCTATTATTATCGCAGTAATCTTAGCCATACTACCTCTTTCTTGCTTTACTTTTCTTTTTGTGCATTTTTTTATTACGTTTTGCATTTTTTTTCATCCGCTTTCTAACTGCTTTACTTTGGATGTTTAAATGCCTTTCCTTACCCTCTTCAACGGCATCTTCTTTTGCTTTCTTTTTCTCTACATCTTGTTTTGCTAACGCTTTTCGCCTATTCTTAATCATTTTAGTTTCTTGCGAAAACACAGAAAATGAAATCGTTAAAAATGCAATTGTTATAATATACTTAAATCCTTTCATGTTCGTTTTACTTCAATTAAAATCGAATTTACTAATTTTACTACTATAAATGAAAAACTGGGTCTACATAATCATCATCTCTCTCTCTTTTTTTAGTTGCAGTAAAGATAAGAATTCTAATATCCCTTTAGTTAGGGTTGATATAACCATTCACACTAACGACCCCGCTTTTAATACAATTTCTGTACCCGGAACTTGGATGTATGTAAATGGGGGTTCGAGAGGGCTAATTATTTATCGTATTTCTAACGAAGAATTTAAAGCTTACGATAGGCATTGCACCTACGACTCCAATAACAGCTGTGCATTAGTTTCGGTTGATGCCACCAACATCACAGGCTTAGATGATTGTTGTGGTTCTACTTTTATTTTAACCGATGGAGGTGTAACTAAAGGGCCAGCAACCCTACCACTAAAACAATACAACACCTCTTTTGATGGTGCTGTATTGAGGATATTTAATTAGTCAAATAGAAATATAAAATTCTAGGTAGTATTGTTGTTATTCTGAATTGCTTGCTAGTTTACATTTCTTCTATCAATATAAATTTTTCTTAATTAGAATTCCTATTCCACTATTAATCACTTATACTGTCCTAGAGTCAAAGGGTTCTTGATGTACTTCCAATAAAAAACACACTTAAAAACCGTTACACATTATTGTAGGAAGAATCTTAACACTATTATATTTTTGTCTAATCATATATTTATCAACATAAAAAAATCCCATCCGAATTAACGAATGGGATTTTTTGCTATAAACAAGCGACTAAAAACTAGTCACTAATTCTAATATCTGTAGTGATCCACTTTGTAAGGACCTTCAATTTTCACATCGATATAATCAGCTTGTTCTTGAGTGAACGTTTCTAACACAACATCAATTTTAGCTAAGTGTA
>JAESTF010000339.1 GCA_016763795.1 Flavobacteriales bacterium | reverse complement strand
GTTACCACTTGCTGAACTTGAAGTTAATGTTACTGATCCACCTGTACAGAATGTTGTTGCTCCACCAGCACTTATTGTTGGTGTGCTTGGTATTGTATTGACTGTAACTCCTACTTGACCACAAGAACCTGGTGTTACACAACCACCTTCACCTCTAATAAAGTATGTAGTGTTTGCTCCTGGTGTTACAACTAATGAATTACTTGTTGTTGTTGTTAATTGAGTTACTCCACAAGATGTTGTATATACGTGCCAGACTGTTGCATCATTTAACGCTCCTATCCAACTTAATGTTGAATTACTTCCTGTACAAATTGTACTTGGTGTTGCACTTAACACTGATGGTACGTCTGGATCAGTGCAGGCTGCTGCAAGAGTAAGTTGATCAAAAACCATTTGTTCTTGTAGTCCTCCTGTAAAATTAGAAGTAATTGTGATTTCAGTTACACCTATAAAGCCCAATGTAACATCCGTTGATGTGGCAAAAGTACCTGTTTCAGCAACTGCTGAATTACTACCTCCTGTGGGTGTAAATGTCCAAGTTCTTGTGTGAGTTTGAGTACTAATAACTCTAATTGAACTTACATTTACTGCCGCATCAAAAGAAATAATCATTTCTTCAGTATTTATTGAAGAAGCTCCATGAAAGACTACTCCGTTGGTTCCAAAAACTGGAGCAGAAGCAAGAAAACTAGTGTTATTGGCACCATTGTTCTTAGTAATCACTGTCATGGCTACTCCCGAAATTGTCTCAATCACACCATTTACTCCATTATTAGTAACAGTGATAAGATCATACGTTTGTGAAAAAAATGGATTTCCTAAAAAAAGAATTGAACAAATAAGTAGTAGTTTTTTCATGTGTGTTAGTATAAATCTGTAAATAATTTTTTGATTAAAAATCAAACCTAAACAATTATTTTAAGTATGCTACACTCTTATAAATTATAATTAGTATCAAGTCGTTTTCATTATTAAGTAACAAAATTATAGTTGAATAATAATGAAAACGACTTGATACTAATTATAATAAAAAAGAAAGCTCTTACATTTCGTATAATTAATAATAATGGAGCATTTTTGCTATTTTAGTATAAGTAGTATATAATAAATGAAGATGTATAATGTAGTAATTGTTGATGATGAAATTGATTCTCAAATAACTTTACAAAGTTTTTTAAGCGAGTACTGTCCAAATACTAAACTTATAACTACATATTCTAATGTAAGAGACTGTGTTAAAAAATTATTAGTTTCCCCCCCAGACATTTTGTTATTAGATATTAATCTATCTGATGGAACAGGGTTTGATGTTCTTAAAGAAATAACACAATTATCTATAAAAGTTATTTTTATTTCTGCACATGATCAATATGCTATTGATGCATTTAAACATAAAGTAAATAATTATCTTCTTAAACCTATAAACCCATTAGATTTGAAGAATGCAATAGACGACCTTATTACAACTATAGAATTAGAAAGGAAACTGAACAACATAGAGTTATTCAAAGAAAATTCTAGTGTCAAAAAACTTGGAATACCTTCGAAAGATGCTTTACAAGTAACGAGTTTAAAAGATATAATTAGGTGTGAAGCAAATGGGAATTATACTTTTATTTACATAAATGACAAAGAACGAATTATAGTGCCTAAAACAATAAAAATATTTGAAGATATACTTTCAACTAATGGTTTTATAAGAATTCATCAATCTCATTTAATCAACCAAAAATATTTAGATGAAATACGTGTCAAGAAAAACCTAATTCTTCTTAAAAATGGTGATGAATTGCCCGTTTCTAGAAAATATAAAATGACTATAATCAATTTGTTTAAATTGAAAATAATCTAAATTTATTCATTACATGAAACACTTCCACTTCCTTTTATTTCTTGCTCTGCTAGCAAATAGTTTCTCTGCTAAAAATGTTTTAGATTCAAACTATTATCTCATAAATAATTTTAATCTAAAGGAGTTAACTAATAATGACCAAAAAATAGTCGACAGTTGCTTAACCATTTTTCACAACGCCAAAGAGGACACGACTAAAATAAAAGTGCTAAGCCATATTTGTGATAATATAATGGATGATAGTTGGACTGATTTCCAAGTCTATAATTACACTTTTATAAAAAAGAGTTTAGATAATCCTATAAATAGTAAAGTTAAAAAAACAATAGCCCCATATCTAATTAATGCTTTAAACAACTTAAGTATAATGGAGGTTGGTCTAGGAAATAAACAAAAAGCAATAGACTATTCGAAAGAGAGTATTAAATTCTCTACTGAAGCATCATATGAATATGGCATTGCGAAAAGTTATAGTGGAATAGGCTATGTGTATCTTGATTTTGGACAATTAGATACATCCTTAATGTATTTTGAAAAAAGCAATCTCATTTTAAAATCCCTTAATAACGGTAATGATTTAATTGACAACCTACTTAGTATCGCTCAAATTAACGAGAGCCTTGGCTATACTAAAAGAGCTCTTAAAAGTTTTAAAAAATGTTTAAAATATTACAAAAAAACAAACAATAGAAGACTATTCGCTATTTGCAACAACAGTATTGCTCTGATTCACACACGTAACGGAAACCTTGAAGAAGCTTTGAAAATATTTTATGAAATAATAATCATTTACCATGAAATCGGAGACCTTACGGCTCTATCTACAACACACTCTAATATTGGCGATATATATACTACTCAAGAAGAGTATGATACTGCCCTTAAACATTATAAAAAAGGATTAAGTATAGCTAAAACATATAAAACAAAAACTGTTGAAGCTCATTGTTTAAACAATATGGCTAATATCTATACTAAAAATAATGACCTTAACAAAGCTCTTACGTATTACAACCTTAGCTTAGAAATTGAATTGGAATCTCAAAATGAATTTGGTACTGCTCGCTGTTATAATAATTTAGGAAATCTATACCATAAATTAGGAAAAAAAAACAAAGCAATTGAATTTTCGACAAAAGGAGTTGAGATATATGAATCATTAAACTTCCAACAAGAAATAGCTCACAGCAATGTTAACTTAGCACAATTTCTTTTTGAATACAAGAAGATATCCGAAGCAAAAAAACATGCAATAAAAGGGTTTAATATTTCATCTAAACTTGGTTATCCATCTATAATTCAAAGTTCAGCTCACTTACTCTCTAAAATAGCAGAAAAGCAAGGTAATTATAAAACGGCATTTCAAATGCATTTTTTATACACTAAAATGAAAGATAGTCTTATTAATATTGAAAATAAAACCCTTATCATACGAAAGCATCTAGAAAATGAACAATATGAAAAAACATTTAGTCTAAAAAAACAAAAACTTCAAGATAATTTAAAATTAGAAAAACAAAAGGTTAAAATTAAAGAACAAGGCTATATCACAGTACTCCTTATTCTACTAATCATAACAATTATTTCCCTTTTACTTTGGAGAAGGTCTACATACAAACTTAACATTAAATGGCTTCAAGAAGATGTATTCAAATCTCAAATGAAACCTCACTTTTTGTTCAATGTATTGGTGTCTATTCAGTCTTTAATTGTTCAAAAAAGAGACAAAGATGCAATTCAATACTTATCAGAAATAGCATCATTTATGCGATCTAACTTGAATGTAATTTCCATCAAAAAAATTAGCCTAGAAGAGGAAATTAAACTTACAACGCAATATCTTAATTTAGAAAAGCTAAGATTCAAAGATAATTTAGAATTTGAAATCATTAACAATATAGAATCAGTTACTCTTTTTAAAGTAATCCCTTTAATAATTCAACCATTAATCGAAAACTCTATTGTACATGGGTTTAAGAATATAGATTATATCGGAAAAATTATAATTACCTGTTCCACAAAAGGTAATTGTTTACAAATATTAATTGATGATAATGGCATTGGATTTAATCCAAACAAAAAAGAAAATTCTAAAGGTTTAAACATTGTAAAAAAACGTTTAACCTTGGCTAATTCTAAGAATAGTTTAAAGATTGAACAAAAAACAAATGAAATTGGAGTTAGAGTAACAATAGTTATAAACCCGTAAGAAAGAAAGTGGCTTTTAGAGTGGACTAATTCGCACAAAATCGAACAAGAGTGGACTTTTCACCATTCCAACTAAAATCGCCATACATCAACCATAACAAGAGATATTTCGCATTCCGTAGGATGCACTGAAAATCCATGTGTCCCTGGTTCGATTCCTGGAACACAAAATCTATATTAATACTCTGGAATAATGTGTAAAGTTATTTCAGTACGATATATTAACCTGTAAAGTAGTTTTAGGATTAGACAAGGATTAGACACTGTGAATTTTAGCCCATATTTAGTGAGATTTAGTCAAATATTAGTGAAATTTAGTGGTGTATTAGTGAAAATAGAATTTACTCTTGTGGTTCGATAAATGTCATTTTTGAAGTCAAACAAGATTCCTTCAGGAAATATCATATTTTGAACAGCTCTCTTTGTTGCTAATTTTCCAGAACTCCGTAAATTTGATATGTTCAAGGCATATTC
>JAESTF010000338.1 GCA_016763795.1 Flavobacteriales bacterium | reverse complement strand
TATTATGAAAAAGCATTAGCTATTTTTCCTACAGAAGATTATCCAGATTTCCAATTAGGAGATATCTCTGATAAACTTGCAGGTATGGAAGCTGCCAATAAAAAATATAAAGCGGCTATAGTAAGAGCTGATAAGGCTTTTGCAGAAAGAGATTGGGGGAAGGCTACAACAAACTATGAGCAAGCGTCATTGTTAAAAGAAAGTGAACAATATCCTAAAGATAAAATCAAAGAAATCAAAACAATACAATCTAGTGAGAAAAAAGTAGCTAAAGACTATAATGAAGCGATAGCGGTAGCAGATCAGCAAATGTTGAGTAGAGATTATGATAATGCAAAATTGAATTATGAAAAAGCATTACGCTTAAAATCATATGAAAAATATCCTAAAGAAAAAATTATTGAAATAGAGACAATATTAACAGAGAAGGCTAAAAAGGATAAAGATTATAACGATGCAGTTGCAGCAGCTGATGTTCAATTTAAAGCGAAAGATTATGAAGCATCTATAGAGTCATATAAAAAAGCGTTAAACTTTAAATCAGAAGAACAATACCCTAAAAACAAAATAGATGAAGCTACAAGGCTTATTGCTGAAATGAAGCTTCAGAAAAAAACGTATGATAACTTTATAGTTGAAGCTGATGCGGCATTTAGTAAAAAGGACTATACGGTTGCAAAATCAAATTATGAAAAGGCTGTAAACTTATTTGCCGAAGAACAATACCCAAAAGATAAATTAACAGAAATTAAAAGCTTAATTGAAGCTGCAGAAAAATTGGATGCGGACTATGTCAATGCAATTAAAATTGGAGATAAAGCATTAGCATCAAAAGAATATGAAGGAGCAAAAACAGCTTACGAAAAAGCTTTAGGGTTTAAATCGGAAGAACAATACCCTAGAGATAAAATAATTGAAATAGCCAGCTTAATAGCTGGTTTAGCTAAAGCGAAAGAAAAAGAAGAGGAGTACTTAAAATTAATTGATTCCGCAGATAAATTATTAGGAGATAAAAGTTATGAAGATGCGAAAAGTAAATACAGTGACGCATTAGGTGTAAAACTAGGAGAGCAATATCCAAAAGATAGGATTATAGAAATAGATGGCTTAATAGCTGCTCTAGCAAAAACTGAAGCTGATAAAAAAGCTAAAGATGAAAAATATCAACAGTTAATCTCTGTAGCAGATCAGTTATTGGGAAATAAAAGTTACGAAGATGCAAAAAATAAATATAACGAAGCTTTAGGTGTTAAATCGGAAGAGCAATACCCTAAAGATAAAATAACTAAAATTGATGGATTGTTGGCGGATATAGCCAAAGCTGAAGCTGAAGCGAAAGCGAAAGAAGAGCAGTATCAGCAATTGATTATATCTGCAGACAAATTATTAGGAGGGAAAAATTATGAAGATGCAAAAAACAAGTATAATGAGGCTTTGGGTGTTAAATCAGAAGAACAATACCCTAAAGATAAGCTGAAAGAAATTGAAGATACTCTGGCTGAAATAGCTAGAAAAAAAGCAGAAGAGGAATCGGCTAAATTAGCAGGAGAGGAAAGAGAAGCTAAATATAAAGGAGTTATTGCCGTGGCAGACAACTCTATGGTAACTAAAGATTACGCGAAAGCTAAATTGAAATATAATGAAGCTTTAGGAATAAAATCTGGAGAACAATATCCAACAGATAAATTAAAAGAAATTGAATTAATACTTGCTGAAATTTCAAAAAAAGAAGCTGAAGCAGCAGCAGCTAAGATGGCTGAAGGAGAAAAGGATGAAAAATATAGTGAGGCAATTACCTTAGCAGATAATGCATTTGGATTTGAAAATTATAAACAAGCTAAATTAAAATATAATGAAGCTTTATTAATAAAATCAGAAGAGCAGTATCCTAAAGATAAGTTGAAAGAGATTGAAATTAAATTAGCTGAAATAGCTAAGAAAAATGAAGAAGATGTTTTAGCTGCAGAATCTGCAAGAAAGAAAAGAGAATATTATGATGCAGTAATAGCTGAAGCAGATGCAGAATTAAGTGGCAAAAATTATGAAGAAGCAACCGCTAAATATACTCAAGCATTGGGCGTTATTCCAGGAGAAAAATATCCAAATGATAAAATCAATGAGATTAAAGCTATTTTAAATAAAATAGAAGCCAATAACGTAAATTCGGCACTAGCACAAAAAGAATTAGATGCTAAATACAGTAAACTTATTGCTGAAGGAGATAATGCTTTTGGAACTAAAAACTATACTTCTGCTAAATCTAAATACATGTCAGCATTAAGTATAAAAAGTAATGAGCAGTATCCGAAAAATAAATTATCGGAGATTGAAAAAATATTAGCAAAGATTGCAGCTAAAGATGCGGAGATTACATTGACAAATAATGCACAAAAACAAAAAGAAGAGCAATATAATTCTTTAATTAAAATTGCAGATACTGAGTTTGCTACTAAAAAATATTCTACAGCAATTTCTAATTATAGTCAAGCATTAGGCCTAATTCCAAATAAAACATATCCTAAAGAAAAGATAGATGAAATTAATAAAATACTAGCAGAATTAGCGAAGAAAAATAAAGATAATAAGAAGGCTGCTTTAGCTGAAAAAGAAAAAAGGAATGAGTATAATAAATTGATATTTGATGGAGATAGATCTATGAAATTAAAAGAATATACTAATGCACAAGTAGCTTTTAAAAGTGCCTTAAACCTATACGGAAATGAGCAATATCCAAAAAATAAACTCGCAGATATCTTAGCAATTTTAAATAAGCAAAGCGAACCAAAAGAAGTTATTGTTTCTAACAATAATTATAGTGGAACAAGAGCTAAAATTACAGATGATAAAGAGAAGGAAATAGAAGCTAGGATGGCTGCCTTTAAAAATAAACACATTATAAAGAAGGATAAAGAACTCCAAAAAGATAAAGAAGCTTACAATAATCAAGAAGAAATAATGATTTCGGCTGCTATTGATAGAACTGATAAAGCTGATGAGGAAATTGAAAAATATGTAGAGGCAGGAATTAAACAAACCGAACTGGGTAATCAATACCATTTAGATAATAGCGAAATGTTACTAGCCACAACTAAATTATTAGAAAAAGCTGAGAACAAAAGAATTAAAAATGCAGACAAAAGGAGAAATGAAGCAGATGAAGATTTTGAAATTTATGAAAAACAACAACATAAATTTGTTAAGGAGCAAGAAAATTTAAGTATTGATAAGGCAGAAGCTCATTATATTTATGTTGACAACCTTAGTGAGGCGGAGTTGATTATGATAGAGAAAGGAGATAAGGTTAGGGCGGATAATCGAGTATATTTAGAAAGATTAACAGAAGAGACTATTAAAAATCAGAAAAGAAATAAAGAAAGAAGAGAAGAAATGGAGTTAGATGTGCATAAGTACAAAGAAGAGTTGGCAAAAGGAAATGAAATATTAGTTTCTGCGTCAGTAGATAGAACGGCTAAAAACGGAGAGGATATAGCATTGGTAAGTGAGGGTGTTTCAAAAATGGTTGAAGAAAAATCAAGTTATTACAAATTAAATGTAAAGGAGTTAATTGAGTTTAAAGCAAGAATAGATCAACTAGAGCAAAGAAATGTTGAAAGGGCGGATAAAATAAGAGTGAAAAATCAGAAGGTAAATGATAAATATGTAACTGATATCAAAAGGAATGAGGAAAGACAAAACATAAAATATTATGAAGATGTTGAAGGGTTGGATGAATATGAAAAGGAAGTACTTAAGTACGAAACTGTAAATAGAAAAAAAGCAGCTAAAAAGAGAAATGGTGCAAATAATAAAATTGTTAATGCAATTGAAACTCTAGGCTCTACTAGTCAGTCGCAAGAGAAAAGATATAAGGAGTTTCAAGTAAAATTAGATGAGAAAAGAAAAAATAACGAAATTTTTCATTCGGATTTACAAGCGATAGAAAAAAAGCAAATGTTATTAGCAGATGAAGCATTAGAAGGGTTTTATATGGGAGAGAAAAGAGTTAGTGATGATAGTGAGTTGACAGAAAAATATCCTCAAGGGATAACCGAAGAAACAATAGAGTCTGGAAATTCAATAGTCATTAAAAGGACAAAAGTAACAGGAACTCATGCAGATGTATACGAACGTGTATTTTACACTTGGGGAGGGACTTATTTTTATAATAATGGAGTAAACATTGCTCAATCCTTATGGGATAAAGAATCTATAGATTAAAAAAAGGATGAAGAAAACAATTTTATTTTTACTCATTTTTGGATTATCCGTTTTTGGATTTACACAAAACAAAACAGAGTTTACATTTAAAAATAAGAGTGCAATAGATTTTACAAAAGCCTCATTAACTTCAACATATCCAGCATATGGTAATGTTGTTTTTAAGATTGGAGAAAATGATATTTCTACTAAAGCAGGAGCAAAATTTAATGATAAAGTAAACGAGAGTGGAATGCTTTATTTATCAATTTACGAAACGGTTTTCAATGCTTTTAATACAGGTTATTATATTGTTAAGTTAAAGCTAAAATAGAATTGTTGTTGGTTAGGTGTATTTCATACATATTAGTTGCTATTTTCTTATTCTCTTGTCAAACTTTGGCTGAAGAAAGGAAAGCTGAATCGAATATTCAGGAAGAATATACAGAAATAGCAATAGTCCAAACTTCTTTAGAAAAAGATACCACAATATATCATTATGCTTGGAAGAGTGATTATGACTTTTCCGTATCACTTATTAATAACATCAATCCTCCTCAAGGTTATGTGCGAATTAAAGCTCTTAAAAAATCATTTTCAGCATGGTTACAACATTTACCCTTAAACTCCGATAATACAGTTTATTTGCATGATGGGAATAAAAAATACAATCAATCAGCACAATTTAAAGTATTAGATATAGACATAGGTAAGAGAGATTTACAGCAGTGTGCAGATGCAGTTATGAGGTTGAGGTCAGAATATCTTTATTCATCAAATCAATTTGATAAAATACATTTTAACTACACCAATGGAGTAAATATTTCGTTCTTAAAATGGAGTAATGGATATTATCCAAGTTTAAAAGGAAACAAAGTAGTATGGGTTTCTTCTTCAAATAATAAATCATATAAAAGCTTTAAAAAATATATGGTTAACATTTTCATGTATGCAGGAACAGCATCTTTAGAAAAAGAATTAAAGAGTATACCTTTATTAGACATAGAAAGTGGAGATGTGTTTATAAAAGGTGGTTTTCCAGGCCATGCTGTTACAGTATTAGATGTTGCAAAAAATAGTATAACAGGAGATAAGGTGTTTATGATTGCACAAAGCTATATGCCAGCACAAAGTATTCATATATTACAAAACCCTAAGAACTCAAATTTTTCCCCATGGTACAGTCTTAAAGAAATTACAACAGAACTAGTTACGCCAGAATGGACCTTTTACCCTAATCAGTTAAAACGATTTATAGAATGAGAATCCAATTTTTATTTTTTGTTTTTACATTGGTAATAACAGCCTGCCAATCAGAAGTGAAAAAGCCTTTAAAAAATGATAATGTTGTTGTTAAATTAGATAATAAAATTAAGTATGCTAAAGGGTTTGATATTGAACAATTTGAAACATATAAAATAATTACGCTTAACAATTCTTGGGTTGGTTCAGAAACTTCATACAAATATGTGTTATATAATAATGAAAAACCTAAAGAAATAGAGGCAGATGTATTTATAAAAACACCAATAAAAACGATAGCATGTATGAGTTTAACACATATAGCTTTTATTCAAGAGCTTAAATTAGAGAAATCTGTTGTGGCTATCTCTGGTTGCAATTATGTAAGCAATCTTAAAACTAAAAAAAGAATTGAAAGTGGGGAAATAACAGAAATAGGCTCGGAACAAAGCCTTAATTATGAGATGTTGGTGGATAAAAATCCTAGTTTGGTAATGGCATATGGAATTAATGAGCAATCCAATGGCTATATTAATAAATTAAAGGAATTGAGGTTACGTGTTGTTTTAAATGCAGAATATATGGAAACTCACCCTTTGGGGAAAGCAGAATGGATAAAATTTATTGCAGCCTTTTATAATGAAGAAAAAAAAGCGGACTCGATTTTTAACCAAATTGAGAATGAATATTTAGGGTTATTAGAGGTGACAAAAAATATTAATCAAAAACCAACAGTGTTTACAGGGATGCCTTGGAATGGTGCTTGGTATATTGCTGGAGCAAAATCGTTTCAGGCTCAACTATTTAAAGATGCTGGAGCGCAATATTTATGGTTAGATAATAATGAAAAATCGAGCTTAGTAAAAGCAAAAGAAATTGTTATTGATGAGGCTTATGATGTTGACTTCTGGTTAAATCAAAATAGTTACAATAGTATAAGTTCTATTATAGCTTTTGACAATAAATTTAAAGGGTTTAAAGCCGTTAAAGAAGAGCAGTTATTTAATAATAATAAAAGAGTAAATTTAAATTCAGGCAATGATTATTGGGAGTCTGGAGTAGTAAATCCGCAAATGGTATTAAAAGATTTAATAAAAATATTTCATCCTCAATTAATAGAGCACGAACTCTATTATTATCAAAAATTGGAATAAAAAAAGAGATGCTATTTAGCATCTCTTTAAAGTTTTAAATTTCTTTTTTTAAATTCTAATTTACAGTCTCAACATTTGCCGAAATATTCAGCGTAGTTAAAACGGGGGTTGTATTGGCTGTAATAGTAATTGTTTTGGTTTGTGATCCTTGCTGTTTTCCAGGACTGTAAACTACTTCTATTTCTCCTGTTTCACCTGGCTTAATAGGTTCTTTGGGGAATTTAGGTACAGTACAACCACAACTTCCTTTTGCAGCTTCTATAATAAGTGGTTCAGAACCAGTATTTGTAAATGTAAAAATTTTGGTGTTTTTAGAGTCTTGCTGTATAGTTCCGAAATTATGATTTGAATTAGCAAATGACATCCCTGTTTTTGTTCTAGTTTCGGATAAAATAGGAGGTGTGGCAGGAGTTGGAATAGGGTTCGATTGTGGAATTGGACTATTGGCTAAAGGTGTTATATTGTTCGTTTGACTAGGAGTAATTGCAATATTACTTTGTGGTGTTTCGTTCTCTATGGCAGATAATCGTTGAGGAGTGCTATCCATAAAAAAAGTGTTGATAACTAATGTTATAGCAATAACACCTAATAATCCTAATTTAATATTTTCTTTATCCATTTGGTTTTTAATTTTGTGAATTGTAAAAATAAGAATCTTATTTATAAACTAATTTTTCCTTTTTAAAGGAATTACTATTTATTTCTTCAATGGCTTTAAGATAAGAATCATTTAATTCATTAGCTATTTGAAAGTAAGCAGAAGTATTCCATAAATTACGAGCAATTAATGCCTTAAGCCTAATCGTAAGTAGTTTTTTAGAAGTCTCAATTTGCTCATCGTTTTTTTCTACTTCGTTTTTTTCTGCGTAAACAATAAAATCATCTAATAACTCTTTTTCAGCATTAAAAGAACTTTTGAAGCTATTAACGTCATTATATTTTTCTTTTAATGAGCTTCTGTTGTTATCCATATAATCCAACACAAAATCATTTAATAATCCTTTTCGGTTTACTTTTCCAAAATAAACTGAAGACATAGTTGTGTCAATCGGAACAAAAACATCAGGCATAATTCCACCACCACCATAAACAGTTCGTTGACTATTTAAGGTTTCAAACTTTAAAGAATCGGGTAAAGCAATACTATCTTCACTCATATATTCTCCGTTTTTAAAGCGTCTAGAAAATTCTTTGTAATACTCTTCTTTCCCATTGTCATAAGGTCGTTGTATACATCTTCCTGATGGAGTGTGGTACCTAGCAACAGTTAATCTAATGGCAGAACCATCAGGAAGTGTGAATGGCTTTTGAACCAATCCTTTTCCAAAAGATCTTCGTCCAACAATTAACCCTCTATCATAATCCTGTATTGCTCCACTAACAATTTCTGATGCAGAAGCAGAACCTTCATCTATTAACACAACTAATTTTCCTTTTTCAAAACCACCTTTAGTTGTTGTGTAATACTCTTGTTTCGGGGCTTTTGAACCCTCAGTATAAACAATTAGTTTTTTATCACCAATAACTTCATCAGCTAGTTGAATCGCAGTTTTTAAATACCCACCACCGTTACCTCTCAAATCTATAATAAGGTGTTTCATGTTTTGTGTGTGTAATTGGTCTAATCCTTTTCTAAATTCGACAATAGTATTTTTCGCAAACCGATTAACTTTGATGTAACCTATTTCTGGAGTAGCCATATAAGATGCATCTACACTAAAAATGGGGATTTTATCTCTTGTAATGGTGAAATTTAAAATACCATTAACACTTCTTCGTTTCACAGAAACGTTAACCTTTGTTCCTTTTTTTCCTCTTAATTTTTTTTGAACATCGCTATTTTGTAACCCAATACCAGCAATATTTTCTCCGTCAACTTCAATTATTTTGTCACCAGCTCTTAAGCCAACCTTTTCTGATGGTCCCCCAGAAATAGGGGAAACAACCATTAATGTATCATGAAAAATATTAAACTGGATACCAACACCTTCAAAATTACCAATCAAAGGTTCGTTCATTTTTTTTAATTCTTCTTTTGGAATATAAACGGAGTGAGGGTCTAGTTCCTTTAATACAGCAACTATTGCAGTTTCAGCAAGTTTATTATCATCAGTAGAATCTACATAAGCGTAGTTAATGTATTGGAATAATGCATCAAATTTTTTACTTGCATCACTCTGTACATATTGAGAGTAACTTAGTTGACTAAGAAGTAATAGTGTAAAAACTATTGATTTTTTAATATTTTTCATAAAAGTTAAAATTGGAAAACAAATCTAATTAAAATTAGAGTTGTTTTTTGTTAAATGTGATAAATGGTTTATCTCTATTATAGATAATAAATCAATAATTATTCCATAAAAAATTTTCAATCTTATTGATATAGAAGTTCTTATGTTAATGAGTTGTTAATTTTTTGAGAAAAATCATTTATCATATAATTATGTCGTAAAATAATTTATATTTGTTAGCCTAACTAAAATAAAAATTTATTAATCAAAATTAAAAAAAAAAACATGAGAAAGATTACAAAAAATTTAAGTACAGTAACAAAAGTATTGATGATAACACTACTAATGGCGGGAGTTTCTGTGAGTACTTATGCTCAAAAAGATAAAAAAGCAAAGAAAGAAAAAGTGATAAAAAGACCAGCTTTAGCAGGACATGCTGCTACAGATAAATTTGTAGATTCTTCTTTTGATGTGTATGAGAGAAATCAAAAACTTTCAAAAAAGCTTTCAGATGCAAAAGGAAATGCTGCTGATGCGGGGAAAATCAAAAAAGATTTAGAGTCTCAAGTAGAAGAAATTAAAGGATTGTTAGGGCAGTCTGGAGACGTATTGAAAGGCGCAAAGTCTATTACACCAAAAACAAACTCAATGAAAGCTGTTAAAGCAATTAACGCAGCAACAAAAGCATTAAATGCAACTCAAAAAGCAATACCTGCTCAAATAGAAGCAGTAAAAAAACAAGGAACTAAATAAAAATAATTAAAAAGGCGGTTGAGTAAATTAACCGCCTTTTTAATATACATATTAGTAAAAAAAACAAGGTATTAATGGAAATAAAAGTAAACTCTATTAGAGCAAAAAGCTTATTTAAAGCAGCTTTAGTTACAGTTATACTTGTTGCAGGACAATTAAATATTGCCTACGCACAAGATGTAGAAGTAAAAGAAGACGTTAAGGAAGTAAAAGGAGATAAAAAAGCAAAGAAAGAGAAAAAAGAAAAAAAGGATTCTGGTAAAATAGAAAAATCTGGAAAAGGTAATGGTGTACATAAGTATCGAAGAAGTTCTTTACATACTATGATTATAGAGGATGCTCAAATGCCAAAAGCAGATTTAATTTTAAAAACATTTAATGAAGCGCCATTTCCCGAAAAATATAATAATCATACTGTTGGAGCCAAATCAATAGATTTAGCTACTTATTATGTTGAACCAGTTGTAGTACAAGGCGAGAAAGTTAAAAAGAAAGATCAAAAAAATTACTCAGCAACTATAGGTAAATATTTTAAAGAAAATAAGGTTGCTAACCAAATAGTAGCAAAATGGTTTAGCAGAGGTGATGATGGTACATTTAAAATGGACTTGATAGGTGAAAGAGGAATGTATGATGCTTCTGCACAAGATGCTGCAACAGCAAATAGCACAGAAAGAGGCGCTGCTATGCTAGCAGATGCTGGAGAGGACTTAATAGGAAGTACGTTTGTAGTAGTGAATTATTCAAAATTTGTTGCAAACGAACCAATAGCTAAAGCTGTTAAAGAAACAGCTTATGCTTTAGTGAAAGATCAACAAGCAGGTTCATTTATAAGAGATTTAGCCGAAGGTGCTGCTGATAAGGTTTATGAGAAAACAAAAGATGGATATTCTGTTTGGACAACAGCTTATTTATATCAATTACAATGGACAGATTCTATGTCAGCTGTTTTTTATCAAGATTTATGGAATGATGCTTCTGCACCAGATTCAGCAAGAGTTGTAGCGTTTGATAATTCTGACTTATTTGAATTGAAATTGTTAGGATTTCAGAAAGCGAAATCGTTGATTACAGGGATGGGTAAGAATGCCGAGAGTAAAGATATGATTATTAAAAGTGCAACGTTAAAATCTATAAATGCAGTTTATAATAAACTACAAAAAAAGTTTGAAGCATTTAGAACCAAAACTCCGTTAGTAAGTTCAGATCCATTAGGAGCAAAAATAGGAATGAAAGAAGGATTAGAAGGAGGAGATAAGTTTGAAGTGTTAGAGAAACAGATTGACAAAGACGGAAAGGTAAAGTGGAAAAGAAAAGGTGTAATAAAAGTAGATAAGAAAAAGATTTGG
>JAESTF010000337.1 GCA_016763795.1 Flavobacteriales bacterium | reverse complement strand
CCTGAAAACTTCTATAGATAGTAATAAATGGTGCTCTCGATTTCCTATTTTAAATTTCTTGCCATCTGGTTCGTATAAATCAAAAACTAAACAAGTATTTTCTTCATTTTCTCCATTAGGAACTTCAATAGTTTCTTTTGGATTAAGTACTGCTTGAGGTGAGTACATTCCAACAGAAGTTAAAAATCCGCACACTTTCCTTTCTATTAGATTGAATGGTGTTTGAACTTCTTCATTTTCATTGTAATCATATTTGGTGAATGCAACTAATTCATATGTTCCTAATCGATTTTTCTTTGGACCATTTCCATCTGGATCTAATAATTCCATTGTCGCAAACCCTGTTCCTTTTATGTGATTCGGATAATAATACATGTCAACTGCTCCTCCAATTGCAAAAGGTATAATTGCGTGTCCAACAAGGTTGTGCATTTTTCCAAGAACATTTTCAAGTCCTTCAGATTTTAATTCATAATCCTTTTCGTGTTCTTCTTCTGTAAATTCTTTTTCAATTGTCGTTTCTTTTTTTCCAAATAAGGAATTAAATAGTCCCATAATTTTATTGTTTTTAATTTATTCATTCTTAAAAACCAATATTGAATATTTTACTAACATGTAATTTTCAATTTGGTGGTGTATGTAAATAGCACAGCGTTTTCAGAAACTACTGAACGCTCTATTGGCTATTCTATTTTTAATATTTTTTTAGCCTTAATATTTCCATCAATATTTATTAAAATAAAGTAAGCTCCAATTGGTAAATGGCTAATGTCTATTTTCGTTTGGTTTTCTACTTTCAAAAGCTGTTCTCCCAAAATTGAATAGATGGAAATTTTTAATTTATGATATTCTATTTCTGTTTGAATTTTTAAATACTTGTCTGTTGGGTTTGGATATATACTAATAATACTTTCCTCAAAAAAATCATTTGGCACAGATAACGGGCTACAATTAAGTGAATATTGTTGAAAAAAGGTCCACATTAAATCATTGGCATTTATATATGTTGATACAGGATCACCTATTGGGTTTGCAATTCCACCTGGCCAAGAATGACCTCCATCTTCTGTAAGGTAATAATGAATTTCTGTACTACAGCTGCAATTAGACCATTTTGTAAGGGTATATTGTGTATTGTTAATTATCGTGTCATTTATATTTAAACAAGTATTTTTATTTGACCATACATTTAAAATGGAATCTATTGGCGAATTGTAATGATTAGAAACGCCACTGCCTACACCTCCTATATATGGAACATTAGAGTCTAAAGATGAATGAAAATGTATAATAGGGACCGGTCGAGAAGGTGAACAACTTGTCATACTCATTGAACTTGCAACTGGTGCAATAGCCGAAATTTTATTAGAAAGTTCACAAGCTAATCTGTATGACATAAAACCACCATTTGATATTCCTGTAGCATATATACGGTTTGTATCTATTGAATATTGATTAATTAGCGTAGTTAGTAATGAATCAATAAAGCCAACATCATCAATGTTGTTATTGCTTGAAAATCCACAGCACCATCCTGCATTCCACGTTCTATTATTTAAAATGCCACCTTCTACACCTTCTGGGTATACTACGATAAAATTTTCTATGTCTGCTTTTAAACTTAGTTGTGATAAAGTTTCCATTTTGGAAGCATTGCCAAATCCACCGTGCATGGCAATGATTAACGGTAAATTTGTAGTGCCTGTGTATCCAGTGGGTAAATGAACAAGATAAGTTCTATCATAACTATTATATGGAATACTATCGTATTGTGCGTATGAACATACAGACATAAATAGTAGAACTAATAATGCTATTTTCTTTAGTATCATTTTTTATATAAGTACTTGGTTTGTTACAATTACTTACAACAACCGAATAAAGAACACTAGTATTCTCTATTCTCATTGTATATTTTTACTTCAATTTTAAAAGTTTAAATTAACTAAAAATAATAGAGCAAGAGATCCACATAAACACATAGTTAAAAAAGGTAGCTGCTTCACATTCAATCGTATTTTCCTTAACCATTATATTAACCAAAGATGCTATACATCTTCAGCAGGTCATTCCAATAAGTAGAGTTAACGATATGTAAACTATTGGTTTCATTTTATTATCAATTTAAAAGTGGTAGAAACTTCTTCCTCTGTCTTTAGTTGGATCAAATAAAGCCCGTTTGGCATATTATGTTTATCCAATGTAACTTGATTGTCGGTAACGTTACTAAAGGTTTGTACGATTTCTCCATAACTGTTAAAAATTAATATTGTGTGTGGGGTGTTATTTGAATTATCAAACTGTATTATTGATGTTTCCGACATTGGGTTAGGGAATATGTGTATTCCCATTAATTTCTTTTCATCATTGATTCCTGTAACACAATCAGAAGATGTATTTGAATAGTCGAAATTATCAATAAAATTAGGTAGTCCTAAACTACAGAAACTGCCATTTAAAGAAATAGCAGCCTCAATTATATTACAACTTGTTCCTGCTAAATTCGGATTATTGATAACTGCAATCGAACTCTGATTTCTAATAGCAATGTAAATTTTCCCATCTGGAGCTAGCTGCATTCCCATATACCAAGGTCCTCCAGCATGATTTGCTACCACAGTTTTGGAATTTACAATGGTAGAGGGAACACTTGATGATAAATCATACTGATAGATTTTGTAGTTGTTTATAAAGCTTGAAATGTAAATTTTTGAATTGTCAGGTGAGAATGTTGCTCCATAAAGACCAACAGCTATGTTATCTGTATACAGGTTTAGCATGTTAGATATAATACCTGTAGAATTGTCAAAGTCAAATAGTTCAGAAATATTATTACAGCCTTGTCCATTTACACACACTATTTTACTACCATCAGGAGATGCTTTTAATTGCCCAAGTGCTGCTTTGACAGGAGATGTTGTGGCTGAACAATAATCTTTATGAACAGAGCCAACATGAGTAATTACAGTGTCACTAATTCCAACACTGGTGAGTAAATAGGAGTAAAATGCGTCAGAATTATACTTGTGAGTTATTACCCAATAATCGATTCCATTGGAGTGCCTAACCGCAGTTAGTTTTTCGGCAACAGTGTCAATTAATAAAATATTTTT
Source organism: Flavobacteriales bacterium (assembly GCA_016763795.1). GTDB lineage: Bacteria > Bacteroidota > Bacteroidia > Flavobacteriales_E > Vicingaceae. The sequence continues at coordinate 1,852 of JAESTF010000337.1, read as the reverse complement.
CTCATTCAATAAAACATCTCCGGACCCGTTATCTTGGCAAATATCAACTACAGAGTATCTTAATCCATTTCTTAACTCGCTTTGGTAAAATGCATCAGTTGTAAAAACATAAAACAAATTCGTATTTTGAGGCATAGGAACAATCAATGTTTGAGTTGAAGATAAATGCCCCAATAAATTATCCCCATTGGGCATTACCTGATGATTACGGTTCCAAATTTCTTCTCCGTTGGTATAAAATAGAAGGTTTCCTGAACTATCAGCAATTACCGATGTGCCTTCTGAATGATTCTGAATACTCTCATTATATGTTTCACCATCAGATATTGATACAGGTGCTCCTGTTGAAAAGTCGAGTCCTGCATGATTTCCAAAATACCAGATGTTTCCTTGATTCTGCCCAAATAAATTGTTTACACTTATTGTAAGAACAAAAAGTATTATTAAGTATTTCATATCCTATATTATTGCTTGTAACGCTACTATATGTAATGTACGTTCAGTTTTTTAACGCCTAAAGGTAATAATTTTACTGTTATTTTTCTTTTAAATTAAAGTCCAATAATTAAGTTTTCAGAGTGAATATATTGCTAAAAATCTGAATTAATGAAGTTTACATTGTTGTCAGTTCTTTTTTCAAAAAAAAATGGATTATGAAGATACTTCTTCAAATCAGTATTTTGATAAATCAAATCAATTGAGATTTCTTCATCAGATTTTTTTTCGATTAACTATAAAAAGTTACTTCCAAAATCGGAGCCAAAAGCTGTGTCTTTCTAATTTTTAATCAGTTGCTCAATTTATTTCGAGCTTATTTAATGGCTACAACATTTAGTGTGAAATACGTTTTAACACCCTTTATCCAGCATTTTTTTATTCAATTGGGATACAAAAATCAACAATAGCTTTCTTCTCAGGGTGTTCATTAAAGTTATTATGATAAATTTCAAAAGGTTCTCTGTCGGCTTTTTTATATCCATTTTCGTTCATCCAAAGAAATAATCCAGTCCACGACTTTTCAAATTCGTTTAATCCAATTTTAAAACTTCCAACTATAAATTTTCCTACTTCTATTTTTGTCAGCCCAATTTCTCCTCCTGTTTCAACCGGTTTATCAAGTATAACAGAAGCACTCATTCTTACTTTGTTGGCTTGGGTTACTTTAAAACTATCATGATAAATCGTTACCATCTTTGTTTGCTCGTTCATTAATCCTTGAGGTGTTGCCCATTGTATTAGTTTTCCAAAGGCAGTTTCAAGGTTTTGAGACCCAATACTTGAAACATATGCCAAGTCCATTTTTGGCATTTCCTTAATTTTAATTGTTACATTCATTTTTATCCAATTTTTAAGATTATTAATGATGCAAATGTATTTTTCATAGTCAGGGTACTCTTGTCTATTCTTGCTATCAAGTTGACGAATCTTGCTATACTTGTTCGGGTTCTGTTTTTTGAATTCAGTTGGACTTACTCCAAAATACTTTTTAAAAGTTCTGGAATAGGATGAGTTATCACTAAATCCATATTTGTGAGCTATTGCTGTTGTTGTAATGTTTTTGTGTAACAAGTCCGAAGCTGATTTTTCAATTCTCCGTCTGGTCACATATTCATTTAGGGTTTCTCCTGTTATAAATTTAAAAACTCGATGAAAGTGAAATGGTGAGAAGAAAGCAATTTCAGAAACTGTCTGTAGGGACAAATCAGATGCTAGGTTTTTATCGACAAACTCAAAAACTCGGTTAATACGATTTTTGTAATCAGATTGTATTCCGTTATCTGTAATTATCATTTTTTCAATGCTGTACAACGTTTGGATAAATTATGTTTCAACGTTTTTCAGGTTATGCACT
>JAESTF010000336.1 GCA_016763795.1 Flavobacteriales bacterium | reverse complement strand
TCCAAAACTTCATATCCTTGAACAGGTTCAGCAGAGCTATGTGGTTTGTGATACATTGCTTCTATTAGTTCAGAATGGTTTCTTATCAGATTGAAAAATGTGGTTTCAAACTTTTGAAGCTTCATAGTTTCACTTTGTTCTTTTACCACTTTTCTAGTTTCAGTCATTTCTAGCCTCTGTAGTTCCAGCTCTTCTCTTTGTAAGCTTAATTCTTCTGTGTTAAGTACTAATGCTTCTTTCTGATGTTGCAAATCCTCTCTTTGGTATGTAATAGCTAGATAAAATAATAAGATGCCAGTCATTGACCAAAATGTACCAACAACACCACCAATAAAATCACCAGTAATACCAGTTTCTTCTGGTAGGAATTTTCCTGTTAGATTAAAATTAAATGATAGAATTATTATGAATACAATTAAAACTGCAAGTCCAATAGCTCCAGTTCCTAATGCTATCCCCCAGATAGTATTCCTTTTCCATTTTTCCATTATGCAAATATAGGTGTTGAAACTTTATTTTAATCTGATTGAGAATTATTAAAACAGGAATTTACCCGACCGTCTGACCCTACCGTATTAAAAAAGCCTTTCAGTAAAGTTACTGAAAGGCTTGGTGTTATTGGTGGAGAATATCGGAATCGAACCGATGACCTCTTCACTGCCAGCGAAGCGCTCTAGCCAACTGAGCTAATCCCCCAAAAGGAAGTAAAGTTAATTATTAAATTTTAATTCCAATAATACAAACATCATCTATTTGTTCTAAATTTCCTTGCCATTTGATAATGGAGGAATCAAGGTTTTGGTGCTGCTCTTCCATATTCATATTGTTGATATGGATTAATAATTCTTTAAATCGGGAGTATTTGAATTTTTTTCCTTTTGGACCACCAAATTGATCGGCATAACCATCAGAGAACAAATAAATACAATCATTTTTTTCTAATTGAATAACGGTGTTATTAAAATTTTTCTTATTCCTCTCATTTCCAGAGCCAATAAAAATTTTATCTCCTTTTACTTCTTGGATGGTTTCACTTCTAATTAAATACAATGGATTATATGCTCCAGAAAATTGCAGAATATTTGTTTTTATATTTAATGAACATATAGACATATCCATTCCATCTTGGATGTGTCCTTCAGCTAAATCATTTTGTAATGTTTTATAAACACTTTTGTTTAACTCTTCAAGTATTTCAGATGGTATTGTAATACCTAATTCATTAACTATTTGATTTAAACTATTATGACCAATTAAACTAAGAAATGCTCCAGGAACACCGTGCCCAGTACAATCTACGACAGCGAAAATAATTTCATCACCTTTTTTCTCTATCCAATAAAAATCACCACTAACAATATCTTTTGGTTTAAAAAGAACAAAAGAATTTTCAAGGTATTTTTTCATTAAACCTAAATCTGGCAATGTAGCATCTTGTATTCTTTTTGCGTAATGAATACTATCAGTTATGTTTTTGTTTTTATCTTCAATAATCTCTTTTTGTAATACAACTTCTCGAGTTCTTTTTTTAACTTCTGCTTCCATTATTTCATAATGCCGAGCGTTTTCTAGTGCAATTACAGTATAATGACCAAGGGTTTTTAAAATGTTTAAATGATATTTTGTGTAAGCATTTTTTTGTAATGATTGTACTGCAATCAAACCAATTACTCTTTTTCCTTTTCTTAAAGGATAAAATATTAATGATTGGGGAAATTCACCAGTAACTACAACTACTTTGTTTACATATTTTTTGTATTCATTTTTATTGTCATTAATGAAAACTTCTTTATTATTTTTTATACACCATACTGAGTAATTATCTTGGTCATTCATTGATACTACTAGACTTTCGTCTCTAATACCATCTTCATAATCATATTTATATTCAATTTCCTGTTTCTTTTCATTGAACAATCTAACACCAAGAATATTAGCATCCATTAATTTATTTACATTTTTATAGAGACGTTCAGTAACACTTTCAAAATCTAATGTGGAAATTAATTCTTGCCCAATTTTATTAAGCAGTTCTATGTTGTTATAACTTTGTTCAAGTTGTATGGTTCTGCTTTTTACTTCTTCTTCCATACTTTCGTAAAGACTTGCATTTTCTATAGCAATTGAAGCATATGCAGCAAGGTTTCGAATGATATTTAAATGGTACTCTGAGTAAGCATTTTTACCAATAGATTGTACTGTAATCACACCTACTTTTTTCTCTTTAATAGTTAGAGGGAAATAAATAATTGATTGGGTATTTTCTCCTGCAATAGGAGGTGCTATTTTTTGAATATATGATTTATATTCTCTATCGTATTCATTAATAAGTATATTTTGTTTTTTGTTAAAACATACGCAGGCTAATCTATTATTGTTATTAAGGTTATAAACTGCTGATTCAAATACTTTACCTTTTTCGATATAATCAAAAGATAATATATTCGAGTCTTCTTTCCATATACCAATTCCAAAGACGTCAGCTTTCATCAATTTATTTACATTTTCGTAAACTTTTTTAATTATGTCACTAATAGATAGACTAGTAGTGATTTCATTACCAATTTTACCAAGAGTTTGAACATCTTGAAAATATGAATTTAGCTGTTCGTTTTTTGTTCTAAAAGTTCTTTTTCTTTTTTCATTTGCTCTAAACGACTCTTTAGTTCAAATGTTCTTAATTTCTTGTTTTCGTTTTCCCTGTTGTAAAAATCTCTTGCTTTATGATAGGCTTTAAAATGTTTTATGTGTAGTGTTGTATCTTGACTTTTTTCATAAAAATCAGATAATAAAAGATGAGATTTCGAAACAATATCGTAAGCTTTAATGCTACTTGCTATTTCGATAGATTCATTTAGTTGTTGTTTAGCGAGCTCATTATTACCAGAAACTAAATGTAATTCACCTAAGTGCATGATAGTTTCAGCTTCACCTAGTTTAAAACCAAGTGTTTTTCTAATGTTTAATGATTTATTAAAATAATCTACGGCATTATTTAAATCATTCTTTTTAAAATAGATTTCTCCAATTCCATCAAGAGCGTATGCCTCAATACTTTTTTCTCCAACTTCACCAGAAATCTTAGCACATTCTTCTTTAAAAGTTAACGCTTTATCATACTCTCCAAGCTGAAAATAAGATTGTCCAATACTATCAAGTATCTTTAATAGAGTTGCTTTATCCTCTATTTTTTCTGCTATTTCTTTCCCTTTAATTAGGTATTTAATGGCTTCCTTGTTTTCATTGCTTGTGTAGTATGCCAAACCAATTCCATTATATGCACTTGCCTTTCCTAAATCGTAATTTATTTCTTCTGAAATATGTAAGGACTCTTTTGCATATAAAATCTGCTTTTCATATTCTCCTAAATAATAGAATATAACGCAAAGGTTATACAATATATCAGCTTCGTGTTCAAAATCTTTTTCTTGATGTAGTAACTCCCTTGCTTGAGAGGTGTACTCTAATGCTTCTTCATAATTTGAGAGCCAGAGGTGTGCAGTGCCAATATTTCCAGTAGCCCATGCAATTCCTAATGAATAATTATTCTCTTTAGCTAGTATTAAATTTTTCTTTGCAGCTTTTAATGCTAAAGAAGGATTGTTTCTAGCGGTTTTCCAAGTTGATAAATTCTCATTATCAATGGAATAAGTTATGTTGTTAGTTAGGTTTTGGCTCAATTTTTACAATTTATGAACCACAATATAATAAATTCAAACATTTTTTTATTTTTCTAAACTAAAATCATTTGATTATTATTGATCACCCCATAAACTCTCCCTGTCAATTCTCTTCCAATTAAAGGTGTATTTTTAGCTTTAGAAACAATGGCTTCCTTTTTTAAACTCCATTTTTCAGTTGGGTTGAATAGTGTAATGTTTGCTTGTTCCCCTTCTTTAATCTCCAAAACATTTAGTCCAAGTATTTCTCTAGGAGCAGAGGTTATTTTTGTAATTAAATCTTCGAGAACAATCTTTCCATTAGTATTTGCAGCAGCAAAAGAAGTTTGTAGGTTAATCATCCCAAAAGCTGCGTGATCAAATTCACATTGTTTGTTTTCTATATCTTCAGGAGTATGATCTGAGCAAATGACATCTATCGTTCCATCTTTTACTCCAGCAATTAAGGCTTTTATGTCCTCTTTGGTTCTTAAGGGTGGAGTGACTTTACAGTTATTGTCGAAGTTTAATAATTCCGTTTCATCTAATAGTAGGTGGTAGGAATTTACATCAGCTGTAATTCTCAGTCCTTTTTTCTTGGCTTCCCTAATTAGTGTAACAGATTTTTTAGTGCTGATGTTTGAGAGGTGTATTCTAGAATTACAGTATTCTGCTAAGTAAATATCTCTATTAACCATTAACTCTTCGGCTAAGGCAGGAATTCCTTTTAAACCCAGTTGAGTACTAACAACTCCTTCATTCATTTGCCCGCCATTACTTAATTCTTTATCATTCGGAAAATCAATAATTAACCCGTTAAATGATTGGCTGTAAAGTAACGCTCGGTTTAGTAAGCTTGATTTAGATATGCTTTTTTTATTGTCTGTAAAAGCTATTGCTCCAGCAGAATGCATATCATACATTTCTGCAATTTCTTTCCCTTCACAATTGTGAGATAAACTTCCTGCAGGTAATGCATTTACAATATTTCCTTTTGTCTTATTGATGATGTATTCTATTCCGCTTTTAGTAGAGTTTGCAGGAGTGGTGTCTGGCATAACCATTACTCCAGTAAAACCACCTTTTGCAGCAGCTTTTAATCCTGAGTTTAAATCTTCTTTGTATTCGTGCCCTGGGTCACAAAAGTTAGCTCTCATATCAAACCAACCAGTAGAAACGTGTAAGCCTTTAAAACTTATTTCTTCAACCTTTTTAGGGTTCTTCAAATCCTTTCCAATTTTATTAATGATTCCTTTTTCGATAAGAATATCAACAGTTTTCCCATTAAATTTAGAGTTGCTGTCAACTATTTTTGCAGACTTAATTAAAGCATTCATTGTTTGAAGATTTTTATTAAAACGATTTCAACCGCTAAAAAAAGCAAGGCTAAAATAATACAATATTTCCAATATTTTTTCCCAATATTTAAGTCGCTTAATGCTGCTTGAATTGTTCCATTTGTTAAGTCGATGTACTGTGCATTAATAGAACTTGATTTGATAATTTCATCAATCTCATCAGCAGATAAATAAGTTAATTTGGATTCTGAACGATTGTAGTTGTACGCTAAGCCTATTTTAGTAGTATTGTTTTCCAAGATGTAATTATCTGCCTTTTCAATGTCAGAATTTACAAAAACAGTAGTACTATTATTGGTGTTCCTAACTCTTGGGATAAGATCTATAGTGTTGTTTTTAATGTGGTAAACATTGTCTTTTTCAATTCTATTTAAATCAATAGTGGAGTTACTTCCAATAATGTGGAACAGTGGATAGTTTTTTTGACTCAATAAAGCAATATTATACAGTGTAGGGACAAATAAGGCATGATTAGTGAAGTTACTATTTGCGGCATCTAAGCTAACAGTGCTGAGGTAAATACTTCCTTTCCCTATCTTGTATTCAGTTAAAAATGGGCTGCCATCCTTAAGTGTTAAAATGTTATTTTTAAAAGCAGTTGTTCCTTTCGAAATTAAATAATGAGAAGAGATTATTGGTAAGTTGAGATTTCCTTTTGGCTTTCCATCAAATACATTTGCATAAACAGGGTGTTTTAAATTGATTTCCCTCACTTTAGTTTTGGCAGTGTCTTTTGTTGTGAAGTAGTTTACGCTCAGTAAACTTAAAAACTCTCTATAGCTATCATAATTAATAGTGTTAGATGGGAATAGAAGCAAACTTCCTCCGTTATCTATAAAGCTTTTTAAAGTGTTAGATAAACCAGAATTTACCTTGTCAATATCATACATCACTACTAAGTTGCTCTTCTTAATAATGGAATAATCAAGTTGAGTAACGTTGTAATTTGAATAGTTAAAAATGCTATCTGTACTATAAATAGAACTTAATGCAACTTTATTTTCTTGATTTCCAATTCCGAGAATATTAATATTTACAGAAATACTGTAAGAGAAGTAGAAGATGTCATCAGTAATCACAGGACTATCTCTCAATTCAACTCGTCCTTGCTGTATTCCATTTGTTTTGTTTCTGTAATTAAGCGTAATTATTGTTTCATTATTGGCTTTTACCGTAAAGCTTGCCGGAACAGTATTTTGATTATTGATAAATAATTTAATAGGTATATTTTCTAAATCGCTTTCAGAATTATTTTTTATTCTAATATTTAGCTCTTCACTTTGATTTAACAAGTGAGTCGGAGAATTAAACCAACAACTATCAATGTATAAATTGCTTATTTCTGAGGTTTTGATTGGAATAATGTAACTATTTATGAGTGTATCAGCTTTAATTGCTTTAAAATCTGCAGTAGATTTTTGAAAATCTGAAAGCAGGTAAAAAGATTTGTTGTTTATTTCAGAAGAGTTAATCGCGTCTCTATTTCTAGAATAAATAGTAGAGAGCTTTCTGCTACTAGAAGAAATAGCAATTGCCTCAATTTTGTCAATGGCTTCATCATTACTTAATAATCGTTGATCACCAGCATTAAAATTATTGGTAATTAATATGAATTTATCAGTAGCTCGATAAGAGTTTACAACTTCTATTGCTTTTGTTTTGGCTTCATTTAATAAAGAACCATTTTCTCCCACATTCTCCATACTAAAAGAGTTGTCAATATAAATTCCAACAACATTGTTTTGGTTTGTTACATCATTTTCTGAGTTAGGAATAAAAGGTTGAGCAAAAGCAAACACTAAAAATGCGATGGCTAAAATTCTACTCAGTAAAATTAAAAGGTGTTTTAATTTAGATTTCGATTGTGTTTCTTGCTGAACCTCTTTTAAGAATTCAACATTAGAAAAATAGATCTTCTTAAACTTCCTGAAATTAAATAAATGGATAATGATAGGTATCGCTATTGCGAATAATGCGTAGAGGAACTCTGGATAAGCAAATTTCATTAAAGCCAAAAATAGACAAAAAATCGTCATTTAATCAATGTCATTCTGAACAATATTTTGCCCAAAACTTGTTTCGGGACACAAAATGAAGTTGAAGAATTTTGTTGTAAAAAAAGAGATAATGAATTGGATAGACTCTACTGAAAGTTAATATTTAGTTTTACGAGATTAAAATGAGAAATTATTTACTAATATTATTAATGATCGTTGGATGTTTAGGGTCGAGTTATTCTCAATCGCTAAATGTTGATTTTTTATTTAATCCTGGAATAACTTTAGGAATGGAATATATAATGCCATCAGCCTTAAATGATTCAGCCGATTTTCAATTAACCAAATACAACTTTCAATTTAGTCAGCCATTAAAAACAAAGGTAGGAATCAAAGGATTGGATTTGAAAAACTTCAGTTTTAAAAAGTTGGATGCAAAAGCCAGTCAGTTATTTTTAAATTACAATGTTAGTGTTATTCAGCCTAATGTTACAGACAATAATAGTTTTGAAACACTTTATAAAGCAGGGTTTGGATTTACAGCAGTTACAGCTAGTGTAAGAAAAGGAATTTGGTTGTATTCTGCAAATCTTTATGCTACAGAAAACAATACGACATTAGGTGAAAGTTTTACACCCAATTTTAGAGGTTATATTGCTAATATTAAAACAAAAAACTTAAAAACATTTTACATTTTTGGAGGAGGATTATTGGTTCATCAGGGACAATTTATTCCTTTTCCGTTGTTGGGAATTAAAACGAAATTGGCTAAAAAAATAAGGTTAGAAATTCTCCTCCCGGTTCATGCTAAATTAAATTATCGTATTAATAAAAAAATGAATTTGGATGCTGTAGTCAATTACAATGGAATAAACACGGTTTATCGAGAAGGTTCTAAGTTTAATAATGACGATCAAACTATAAATTTTAGGCAATTAAAAATGTATTTGGCATTAAATAACAAATTAGGGAAGCATTATAAAATAAAATTTGAAGCTGGTTACTCTAGCTTACAACGCTTTTATACGTGGAATAATAAGTCAATTCAAAAAATAAGTGCAGCACCTTATGTTAGTATTTCTGTGAATTATAATTTTGGAAAATCAGTTTTCGGAAATTTTAT
>JAESTF010000335.1 GCA_016763795.1 Flavobacteriales bacterium | reverse complement strand
TTTTTAAGTTATTATTCATAATTCTGTTACTTTATTTTATATCTCAATCCAAAATAAATATTTCTACCAATTATTGGGCCCCAAATTAAAGAAGCGTCAAAATTGGGGCCATTTGGATTGGTAGCCGATATAATGGGATTGTTCTGTTTATAATTGAATAAATTTTCTACACCAGAATAAATTTCAAACTTTTTAAAGGCTTTTGTAATTTGTCCGTTTACAGTAAAGTATGATTCAGATTGATTACTAATAATATTTTCTAAAGAATTACCTGTTGTACTAGGAATTCTACTCACATCAAACCAGTTTCCTGTTAAATCGAACTTCCATTTGTCAAAATTAGTTACGTAACCAATGTTTACTAGAACTCTGTTTTTTGGAGTTAATGGTTTGTCTTTTAAAACATTATTATAGGTAGTTTTTATATTGTACCATTTATAAGCTGCTTTTAACTCTAAAGCTTTTGTAATTTCTACAGAATATTCAACTTGTAAACTATGCGAAAATGATTTTCCTTCTAAATTATAAAAAGAAATCTCTCTTGTGTTTTCCATGTCTACTACAACTTGGTTGGTAAAGTCGGTATAATAATAATCTAGAGAAATATTCATTTCCTTTTCGGCTATTTCAAAAAGATGCGTGATACTCGTTCCATAATTCCAAGCAATTTCAGGTAGTAAATCAATATCCTTTATAATAATGTTTCTAGAGCTTGCTAAAGCCACTCCAGTATTTTCTATTATAGGATTTGCAGTTCTAAAACCTCTACCAACAGATAATCTAAAAGCAGACTTATCAGTAAAATTGTATTTATAATGGGCTCTAGGAGTTAGGAAAGCACCAAATTTATTATGGTAATCACCTCTTAATCCTAAAACTAAAGCTGTTTTTTTTTCATTGTTATATGCGTATTCAATAAAAGTTCCAGGTACACTTTCAATTTTTCCAAACTTATAATTATTGTTTAAGTTTTTATCATAGTTATCATACACCCAGCTTCCTCCAAATTTTATTTTATGGTCAGTACTAGTAATCATAGTTTGATAAATTACATTTAAGTAACCACTATACTGCTTTGCATTAAATGTTTTAGAACCATAAAAAGATTGATGATCATGTACTCTAAAACTATTAATAATACCTATGCTTTTGTAAGGGGTCTTAGGGAATAGGAAACCATTCTTTGTAAAAACTTCTAATTGTTTGGTTCTAACACCTATATTATACAAAGGTTCATTATCGTTCGCTTCTATTTGTCCAGCAGTTAAATCATCATAAACAGCTCTAAAACCAACTTGAAACACCCGTTTTTCACTTCTGTATTTCCAACGGTTAAAAATATTGTACTGTGTTCTTAGTGGGTGATCCTCAAAATTATCATTATTGTTATCATGACTAATGCTTTGGTTATTTGCATGAAGCATAGTTATAGTACTCCATTTGTCATTTAATTTTTGGGCTGTTTGTAAATTTATTTCAGCTCTACTTTTTATATTTCCGTATAAATTTAAATATAATTTATCTGCTTTATCAGGTTTTTGTAGTTCTAAGTTAATTTGTCCGGTAATGGATTCATAACCATTTAAAACAGAGCCGGCACCTTTTTTTATTTGGATAGATTCGGCTTGTGTTCCTGGTATAAAAGTTAATCCGTAAGCAGATGATAAACCTCTAATTAACGGTAAGTTTTCATATTGAATTTGAGTATAAATACCGTCCAAACCGAGCATCTGAATTTTTTTAGTTCCAGTTGCTGCGTCAGTAAAATTTACATCAACAGAGGCATTGGTTTCAAAACTCTCAGAAATATTACAACAGGCTGCTTTAGCCAATTCTTTCGTTGTTAATGTTTCGATATGCAAAGCATCTATGGTATTGATAAAAGTACTTGATTGTCTTTCAGTAACCTGAAATTCATTTAAGCTAATATCACTGTTTAATTGAACCTTTATATTTTTTTTGTAACTATTAAACTGAATGGTGTCAGATTGATAGCCAACAAAACTCACAATTAATTTTGCGGGGTATGTTGAGGGCTCAATAATGTTGAAGTTCCCATTAATATCAGCAGAAACACCAATACTGGTTCCTTGCCAATAAACACTTGCTAAAGGGATAGCTTCTTTATGGTTGGTTTTATTCTCTTGTATTTCATATACATAGCCGGTTATGCTTTTTTGAGCATTAGAAATAAGTACGAGAAGAAAAAATACGGTTGTTATAATTATTTTAGTTTTCATAATAATTCTTAATTAATAAGATGAATAGTAAGTTATCTTATTTGTGATTTTTATTATCACAATTTAATCCTAAAAAGGATTAAGAGAAAAGAATCATATTCTGAAAACTTGTACTAACTTAATTAGCTCATAACCACTTGGTGGTGGAAGGTTAGTGTAGAAGTTGGCGTTATTGATTGTTGAGACTAATTTGTTTGCAACAGTGTAAGATTGTTCAACAAGAATTGGAGAATTAAAGATTTCAAATGACTTTGCAGAGATATTACTGTTGTAATCAAAATCAAAATTTAATTCATGAAAATTACAGCATTGTTTAGAAATAGATGATTGCTCTTTTTTAAGAGGATTTTTATTACAGTCATTAAATTCAGAAAAACTTATTTGAATGTTACCACTCATTATGCACTCCATTTTATATACATTAAATTGAAGTGTAGATACTAATAAGATTAGTATCATAGAAAAGGCAGTAATATTTTTAAGTAAGTTTTTCATTAAATGATGTAGCAAAGATACAGAAAAATGAATTGAGAATATTTTGCTTAACTTTAATTAACAAATAGCTACTTTTGTAGAAAATAAAAAACCATGGAAAAGAATATAGCACCATATACGATGTATGCAGAAATGACCCCAAACCCAAATACTATGAAGTTTGTGGCAAACAGGTGGTTAGTTACCAATGATAAATCTTATGAAATTCTAGCCAACGAACGTGTTGGAGGGCCTTCTCCATTAGCAGAAAAATTATTTAGTTTTCCGTTTATTAATGGTGTTTTTATAGCAGGTAATTTTGTTACCATTACAAAATCTGAATCAATAGAGTGGCAAGATGTAATGATAGAGTTGCGGGATTTTATTTCTAATTTCTTAAATACAGAAGGGAATGAAATTATTCGCGAAGAATTTTTAAATGCTCCAGACGAAGTAGAAGTTACCACTTCAGAGGGTGTTGAAGCAGCTACATTAAAAGCAGATTTAACCGATTTTGATAAAAAGATTATTGAAATTTTAGATGAATATATTAAGCCTGCCGTAGAAAGTGATGGCGGAGCAATAGAGTTTCATTCTTATGAAGCTGGCTTGGTAAAAGTAGTTTTAAAAGGTGCATGTAGTGGTTGCCCGTCTTCTACTGCAACTTTAAAAGGAGGTATAGAATCGTTATTAAAAAGTATGCTTCCTGAGGTAAAAGAGGTGGAAGCAATTAATGGCTAAGTAACATGTTTTATGAAACTGTTGAGCTTGAGTGAAAAACGAAAGAGAAATGGTTTCATAAAACGTTATTCAACCCAATTAACACGCAAAATTTCCTTGTTTTTCTGAATATCGTTTAACATATGCGTATGAAATATGCATTGTAGTTAAGAATAATAATTTTGCGAAAGTTATATAGTACTAAGCAAATAAAGGGCACAAGAACAATCCTGCTAAAGCGAGAATACAGTTCGCAAATATTTAGCTGTAGTCAAACAAAAAATGTTTCAGATAACTAATATACACGATGTTGCCCTGTCGTTTAAATTTCTTGTATACAAGCTATAAGATTTAATGTTTTTGAGTATATTCTATACGACTTATTTTTTAATGATCCTAAAAACTTTACTGGAGTTAGCATCATACAATTTTAAGAAATAAATTCCTTTACTGTTGTTACTTAAATCAATAGCTAGATTACTTGTTGTAATATTTTGTTCTTGATGTATTGTTTTTCCGTCAATACTTATAACACTGTAGCTTATAGTACCATTAAAGTTACTTATGTCTATGTTACTAATCCCATTGGTTGGATTAGGGTAAATAGATACTTTCGGATTAAATATTTCCGATAAACCAGTTGCTATGCAAGCATTGGCTATTTGCAGTACTTCAGCAGGGCTAATAGCTCTATTGTAAATTCTAAAGTCATCTATAGATGTACCAGTTAATATACCACCACTTGTTGAATAACCTCCAACTTTGAAGCCCGTTCCAGTAAATACAGGAACTGTAGTTTGAGCTACTGTTGCATTAAGAATACCATTTAGATAACTTCTAATTTCTTGGGCTGTACCATCATAAACTAAGGTATTAACGTTTGTACCTATGTTAGTACACCCACCACCCACGGTAGTTATATCATTAAAGGGACCTCTATAAAATAGATCGCCAGAACCACCTGTAAAACACCTAAAACTTGTTGCTCCGGGATCTCCCAATAAATAACTAAAAGCAGGAGCGACTGTTGAGTTGTGAACAAAAGAAATAGTCCAATCCCCGGTTAAATTTGCAGACCATCCAGTAGATAGGTAATCAGTTCCTGAAGTTCCAGATACACCATTAAGAGCGCCAAGGTAGCAAGTTGCGCTTCCTGATTGAGTAAGAGCTCCCATTATTGTAGCTGTTCCTGTGCCAACTGGAGGTATTGACGCTTGATTTGTAACAGAGGTTCCTATTTGGTTAAAATCATAATGAAATAACTCTGGTAAAGGTTGAGCTATTAATTGTTGTGCTAAAAAGCATAATGCTAAAATTGTATAGATTCTTTTCATAGTGTATATTTTATATGTAAAATATGAAATTAATTTAGGATATGGGCTCAATATTCTTGATAAAATCTAAATAATTTTAAAGTAGAATAAGGGGGGGAGTTATTTAATCCGAATTTATTAATCTAAAAGGAGGTTGTAGGGCACTGTTTAAAAGCTATTCCAACTATTTTTTACTTTAATTGATGGTAACGTTCTTGTTCGGAATGTTTCAATATTTTTTACAATGCTTGTTAAATGAGATGCAGGTTTTAACAAAAAAAGTAAGCTTAATTACTTAGTTCTAAGCCAATTTTATTTTTCTTATCACCATTAATAATCAATGTTATTTGGTGTTTTCCAGGATAATGCTTCCGGGTAGATAATTCTTTAAACCATTGTTTTCGTTTAAAGTGTTTTTTAGCGTTCGCTTTTAAACTAAATTCAGAGAGCTGAAATACCTTGTTGGAAGTGCTTTTGTTAGCTTTAACAAAAGCTACCTTATATTCTAATCTAATGTTTCTGGTTTGGTTAGAATTATTACTTACATCAAACTCAAAATGAATAAAGTCACCAATAGTTATATTGTTTTTGGATAGTTTTAAATTACTGGTTTCAAGATTTTTAGAGTTATCTAATCCGAAAATAGCTAAGGCTTTTTTATCCCCTTTTTTTAATAATGTTCTGAGTGCGTGTTTAACTATCCAATCAGTGTTCTTTGTTTTTCCGTACCATTTTTTTGTAAGCTCTAACACTAAATTTGGATGATCTTTAGAAATATCATTGATGTGATTGGCTACACTTTTTCTAACGTATAACGATTCATCATTTTTTAAATTTTCTAAAATTGGTAAAACAGGATTTGGGTTAGCGATAAATTCTCTAAGTGGTGAAGCCCAAGGTAATCTTGGTCTACAACCTTCACTGGATAACCTTCTTAAATGTTCATTTTTATGTTTACTCCAGTCCAACAGTTGTTGCATGGTTGCTTCTGGATATTTCTCAATAAAAGGACGAATAGCAAATTCGGCAGTAGAATATTGGGTGAAGAGTTCTAATGCTTTTAATGATGTATTGGTATAGTCTAAGCCATAAACTTGAATAAAATCAGGGAAAATAAAAGCAGTTAATCCTTTAAAGTTAGGCGCGATATTGGAAAGGATCTTGATTTGTTTTTGGTAGTCAAAATCTAAATGCGAATGGATTGTTTCAGTGATGTGTCGCATTCGTTCTTTTAATTCTTTTGCTTCCCAATTTTTATTAATGATAGAGGTTAGAAAAGATTTTTTATCAAAAAAAGAAGTTTCAGTAGAAAGTTTAGTTGCTAAATCTTCTACAAAGGTTTTGTTGTATTCGTCTTTTAGGTTCATTGTTTTTTGAGATGCTACGTCATTGCGAGGAACGAAGCAGTCTTCCAATTAAAAGACTGCTTCGTTCCTCGCAATGACGTGTGTAAGCTACCAAATAGTAACTCGTGAGCTATCTGGAGCAATCATTGCACCTTCTTTACAACCAAAAGCACTGTGAAATTCAACCAAATTAGTTAATGGCCCATTTGTTCTGTAACGAGTAGGAGAGTGAGGATCAGTCTTAACTTGGTTAATAAAAGCCTCATCTTTAATGTTTCCATGCCATACTTGAGCCCAGCTTAAAAAGAAACGTTGTTTATAATTGTAACCATCAATCATTGGATCTTCTTTTCCTTCCATTGCTTTTTCTAAGGCATAATAAGAGAGTGTAATACCTGCAATGTCAGCAATATTTTCGCCTAATGTTAATTTTCCATTTACATGGTTTCCTTCAGCAACTTCGTATCCATCAAATTGATTAACTAATTTTTCAGTTCTCTTACTAAAATTAGCTAAATCTTCTTTAGTCCACCAGTTTTTCATGTTTCCATCACCATCAAATTTACAACCTTGATCATCAAAACCATGAGAAAATTCATGTCCAATAACTCCTCCAATTCCACCATAATTAATAGCATCATCTGCATCTGCATTAAAGAATGGAGGTTGTAAAATTGCTGCCGGAAAAACAATTTCGTTCATAGTAGGATTATAATAAGCATTGATTGTTTGTGGATTCATTCCCCATTCATTTCTATCAATTGGCTGTCCTAATCTATTTACATTTTTCTTATATTCAAAATAATTCATGTTCATTACGTTCTGAGCTAAAGTATTTGCTTTAATATCAACAGAGCTATAATCTTCCCATTTATCAGGATAACCAATTTTGTAAGTGAATTTGCTTAGTTTCTCCATTGCTTTCACTTTAGTCTCTTCGCTCATCCAATCTAATTTTTGAACACGCTCTTTAAACACAGTATTGATATTAGCAATTAAATCCAATACTTTTTGTTTTGATTCCTCTGGAAAATGTTTTTCAACAAATAATTTACCTATTTGCTCACCAACATTACCATTAGATTTTGATAATGCTCTTTTCCATCTTGGTTTCATCACCTTAGTTCCTCTTAACGTTGTAGAGTAAAAAGAAAAGACTTGTTCTTCAAATTCAATATTTAAATTACCTGCCATGTCATTATTAAATGCCATTTCATATATGTTTTCCAGTTCTCAATCGGAAATTGAGTTAGTGAATTATTTAATGCTTTAAAAAAATCAGGCTGTCCAACAACTAAATTTTCTACGCCATTTAATTCTGCAGCAACAAAAAATGCTTTCCAATCAATGTTTGAGCAAAGTGTTTGAAGTTCATCAACCGATAATTTATTATACGTTTTTTCAGGATCTCTTCGCTCAACTCTATCCATAGAATTTTTAGCTAAAAAAGACTCTATTTCAATAATGTTAGTAGTGTTTTCTTTGGATTTTTCTTTTTCTTCACCAGTTAAAACAAACATTGCTGTAATGTGCTTTTTATATTCAGATAAAATATTTTCACCTCTTTCGTCAGAAGGAGTATAGTATGTTTTATCAGGCAGGCCTAAACCACCCTGAGATAGGTGCATAATGTATTGAGAACTATTTTTTGCATCAATTCCAACATATCCGGCAAACATAGAGCCTGAACCAATTTTTCTTGTTTCAGCCATTACTTCAATCAATTCTTGAACAGTACTAACTGCTTCAATTTTATCTAACATAGGCTGAATAGGCTGAATTCTTAATTCATTTACAGTAGTAGAATCTAATGCTGAAGCATAAAAATCACCAACTTGTTGTAAAGGAGTTCCTTTCTCAGCTTTTGCGCTAACTGCATCTTCAACAATAGCTCTTAGTTTAATTTCATTGGCGTCATGCACAATGTTAAAACTTCCCCAACGACTTTCCGACTCTGGTACAGGGTTATTTTTAAGCCAATTACCTACTGCAAATTTTTCAAAATCTTCACAAGGCATGATGGTAGAATCAATTTGGCTTATATCAAAAGCAGGAGTAGTTGCTTTAATCTCTTCTTGATGAGATTGTTCTTCGTTACCACCACATGCAACTGTAATTGCTACAGCGGTAATTCCAAGTATTGCTTTATTCAATGTATTCATAAGAATGGGTTTTAAGTTGCATCGAAATTAGCCAAAAAAGTAATTGAGTTTTTTTAGAAAATGATAAACGGTTGATTATAAGTATGAAAAAAATTTTTTTAGAAAATTTTATGGAATTTGGTAAGGTTTTACATCTAACTAGTAAGAATTCTTAAAATGACATGTCGAATTAACAATAATTTTACTAATTTAAAACCTAGAAAAAATGAAGAAACTAACAACACTACTAATGATAATATTATTTGTTTCGAGTGGAGCTTTTGCTCAACTGGGAGAAATAAAAGGATTTGTAAAAGATGAAGAGGGTAAACCGATGCCTGGAGTTACCGTTTATATTGAAACAGGTGGAACAATGCAAGGAGTTGCGACTGATGCAAATGGGAAATACACGATAAAGCCTGTTAAAACGGGTAAACATGCAGTTAATGCTACTTTTATAGGTTATAAAAAAGCTAAAATATTTGATGTTTTAGTAACTTCTGGAGCTATTGCTTATGTAAATGTAGATATGGATGTTGCTGCTACTGAAATTGATATGGTAACAGTTGTAGCGAAGATGCATGAAATTGATTTAATTAATATAGCAGAACCAGGTGTTCAACACATTATACCTAAAGATTTTCAACGTAGTGTTAGTAAAAATGATCCTATTTTAGCAATATCAGCAATGACTGCCGGATTAACCGTGGCAGCTAACGGAAAAGATGTTTATATTAGAGGTGCGCGACCAACTTCTACTCAATTTATAACTGACGGAATGAAGTCGATCTCTGGTGAAATAGGAATACCAGGTTTAGCAATAGGCAGTGTTAAAGTTTACACAGGAGGAATTCCTGCTGCTTATGGTGATGTTACAGGTGGAGTAATTGTTGTAGAAACAAAAAGCTATTTTGATTTTTCACAAGAATACAAATAAAGAAGTGCATATAAATGCGATTATTTAAGGCAAAAAACATACAATCATTAACCGATAATGAGCTTATCACTAAGTATAAAAAAAATGGTGATAACTCGTTAGTAGGAGAGCTATATAAAAGATATTCGCACTTGGTTTATGGAGTTTGCCTTAAATATTTAAAAAATGAAGAAGAAAGTAAAGATGCTGTGTTGCAAATTTTTGAAAACCTGTTGAGTGATTTAAAAAAGCATGAAATAGCTAATTTCAAATCGTGGTTACACAGTGTCGCTCGTAATCATAGTTTAATGTTTTTAAGAAAACAACAAACACAACTTAAAAGAGTAAACGAGTACGAAGCCACTTACCAGCACGAAGAAACATTTGCAGCACCTTTTGCAGTTCATGAAAAAGAAGAAAAAGAGGTGATGCTAACTAAGTTAGAAACAGCAATGTTAAGTTTAAAAGAAGAACAGCGAGTTTGCGTTGAACTCTTCTTTTTAAAAGAAAAATGTTACAACGAAGTAGCTGAAATAACAGGTTACGAAATAAAAAAAGTAAAAAGTTACATACAAAATGGAAAAAGAAATTTAGCTAACATAATGTTAGAAAAATAAAATAAAAATGAAAGAATTACATAACCACATATTTTCGAATACGACTTGCATCTCAAAAGAAACTATGCTGAAATTTATTAATAAGCAGCTTTCTAAAGAGGAATTGCATAAGGTAGAAACACACATGCTCGATTGCGAGTTGTGTACCGATGCCTACGAAGGAATGGCGTATGCAGAGAATTCGTCTATGCTTTTTGCTATAGATAGTCAAATTGACCAACGAGTAGGTATTAGGAGAAATAAAACTCCGATAATGAGGAATTTGATGCTAGCAGCATCTGTTTTAGTAATCGTTTTTGGAACATATTTTACGTTTAGCTTTTTTAATAAAACCGTAAACAATGGTAATAGTTTAGCGATTAATGAAGTAGTAGAAGCAGAACAAGAGCCTTTGGAAGAAGGTTTGGCAGAAAATTTTGAGGAGAATAACCAAAGGGTAGTAATTGAAAAGGAAGAGATGAAGGAGGAGGTTTATGAAAAAGCGAATAGGTCTGGGCTTGTTGTTGCTGAACCCATTTTAGTAGAACAAATCATTGAGGAAGATGAGGCTCTGTTTTTAAGTGATGCAGTAGCTGATGAAGAAGTTGAAGAAATTGAGCAAGAAGAATTATTAGAGGCCGTAACGACCGTAATTAGCGGGAATATCTCTAATGATTTTAATGAGCCAGAAATTACTACGAAAGCTAATAAGTATTATGGTTATGTAGCACCAAGCGTTGATGAAAAAGGAGATATATTGTCTAAAAAAGCTGAAAAACAAAAAAACAGAAGTAAGTCGAATAAAAAGGCGAGGTTTAAACCAGTTGGAGAATCATCTTCATTTGTAGAGAATTCAACTGAAGACTCTGATGATGAATTGAGAAACCAAAACAATGAAAAAATATTGATTATAGAGGATTATAAAGTGATTAATTATTTAGAAGAATATCAAGCAAGCTATGATACAGAAAATGAAAAAAGTGTTGAATTGAATTCAGTTTCTGCAGGATTTGAGAGTAAATTAGATAAAGATTTAGCTGGAAAAGATCAGCAGGAGTCTATTGTTGAAGTAACATATAAAGAAACCTTAGATAAAGCGATAAGATTGTATAAGAAGCAAAAATACAATCAAGCAATTACTCAGTTTGATCTTATTTTAGCTGCTCATCCAGAGGAGGTAAATGGATTGTTCTATAAAGGAATGAGCTATTATAATTTAGAACGATTTGAAGCAGCAAAAAAGAAATTTAGTTTGGTTCTCAATAATAAAGAAACGGAGTTTAATCCTGAAGCAAATTGGTATAAGGTATTGTGCTTAATTGAATTAAAAGAAACGGCTGAGGCAAAAAAACTCTTAAAAGAAATTGTAGTTAAAAACGGTTTTTATAAAACTAAAGCTGAGGCGAAATTAAAAGGTTTATAGTATGAGAAACACATTAATTAATTATAGGCGTTTTAATGTGTTTTTTGGTAAGTTCTCAAAATCTCAAGGATAAATACAGCTATTCGAAAAGAATTTCTAAAGGCTGTAAAATGGTGTTAAAAAATAATGCTTTTGGAATAATTGATAAAGAAGGTGAACTGATCTTGCCCATAGGATATGAAGACATAGATGTTTTTTCAAAAAAAGGATATGTCATTATTATAAAGGATAAAAAAAGTGGTCTATATTCTTTGATCGATAAAAAGATTATTATCCCAACAGAATATGGAGATATAGAAAAAATAAAAAATGGGTTTAGAGCTTATGGTAGAAATTATCAAGTTGTTGAATTTTCTTTAGGTGGAGAAATCACTAAGACCTGCACATCTATTTGTGCTTCTGGAATATAAAAAAAGGCTTATAACATTGTTATAAGCCTTTTTTATAAATACTTTTTTAGTTAAGCTCCAACAAATGATCTTACAATCATAAATAATCCAGAGCCAGCAACAAAACCAACTAATGCTAAAAGAGAAATATTTTTAAAGTACCAAAAGAAAGATATTTTTTCCATTCCCATAGCTACAACACCAGCAGCTGAACCAATAATTAACATACTACCACCTGTACCAGCAGAGAATGCAACAAAATGCCATAAAGGATCATTTAGACTTTCTTGGAACATGCCTAAACTAGCAGCAACTAAAGGTACATTATCAATAACAGCAGAACCAATTCCCAATAACATAACCACTAAATCAGAAACTACTGTGCCATCTGTTTCAGTACCAATTAATGGTATTGTTTCGTTCATGCCTTGTGCAAAATTGTATAATAAACCTAGACTTTCCATTGCAGCTACCGCCATTAAAATTCCAAAGAAAAATAAGACACTAGGCATTTCTATTTTAGATAATGATTTGTGTACTGGACTATGGTGTCCTGCATCTTTAGAGTGGTCATCCAGCGTTGTTAGTTTGAATTGTCTGGTACTAAAAATTTCAGCAAATGTACATACTACACCTAAAGATAGCATCATGCCAACATAAGGAGGTAAATGGGTAATGGTTTTAAAAATAGGTACAAAGAGTATCATTCCTAAACCTAAATATAACATAATAGAACTATAGGTTGTATCATGTTTTTCCCCAGAGGTTTCATCAATTTCTTTCACTAAGTCTCCCTTAAAAGGTTTCATAAACGAAGCAATAAATGTTGGTAAAGCCATACATAATAATGAAGGGCCTATTAAATAAGTAATTAACATGTCTGTTGTAACTTTGTTACCTATCCATAGCATAGTTGTAGTAACATCTCCAATTGGTGACCAAGCACCACCTGCATTAGCAGCAATAATAATTAAACCTGCAAACCACATACGGGTTTCTTTGTCTTTAATTATTTTTTGAAGTATAGTAATTAATACAATTGTAGCTGTTAAGTTGTCAATAATAGCAGATAAAATAAATGCTAAAATGGCAAAAATCCATAATAATTTCTTTTTGTTTTTTGTTCTGATATAGTTCTTAAAGGTAGAGAATCCATCAAAGTAATCAATGATTTCAACAATAGTCATTGCGCCCAATAAGAAGAATAAAATCTCCGCTGTTTTTCCTAAATGATGTAATAGAGAGCTTTCTAACCAATCTCCTTTAGATGCAATTCCATGTGCATCGTGAGCTTCACTATGTACAGGCAAGCTTCCAAATCCATCAACTAACGCATGGGTTGAAGAATCAAACCATTGTGTAAAACCGTCTAATCCAAAAGCAACCAATGCCCAGCAAACGGCCATCATTAAAAGCGCAGGAATTAACTTATCTATTTTAATGCTGTGTTCAACTGTAATTGCTAAGTATCCTAATATGAATACGATTACTATAAATATTTCCATTTTATATAAATTTAGTTAGGTGCGACAAATGTAATATTTTAAACCAATTGATTTAAAGCAATTTCAAAAGCAGTTTTTGCAATGTGTGTTTTGCTTGAATTTTTTGCATGAGACTTAATTAATGCTTCTTTAATAATATTAGAAGTGTCTTCAAAAATAGCTACATCTTCCAACTTATCTAAATCTGAACTCATTAAATAAGCAAAGACTCTTGCCATACCACAATTTGAGATGAAATCAGGAATTATGCTAATGTTATTGTCAGTAAAATCTGCAATTGGTCCAAAGAAAATTTCTGGATCAGCAAAAGGAACATTTGCACCCGCAGCAATAACTTCCATTCCTGCAGCAATCATTCTCTCAACTTGATCTTGAGTGATTAAACGAGAAGCAGCGCATGGTAAAAACACTTCTGCTTTAATGTCCCAAATTTTAGCATTTACTTCATCAAAAGAAAGCATGTTTGGTGCATTTAATTTATTTCCATCTTTAGCGTTAAATAAAGCTGTAATTTCTTCGTAAGAAAATCCTTCTTCTTTTATTAGCCCACCAACTCTATCAATAATACCAACAATTATAGCACCTTCTTGCGCTAAATAGTATGCTCCGGCAGCACCAACATTGCCCCATCCTTGTATGATTACACGTTTTCCTTTCAGCTCACCACCATAAATAGAATAGTAATGTTTTACAGATTCGGCAACACCGTAACCAGTAATCATATCAGCTACAACATATTTTCTACTAACATCTGGGCTCAATTTGTTATCTTCGATAACCATTAAAACACCTTGTCTTAATTGTCCAATTCTATTAATCTTTTGAGCTTCTCTTGGTTGAAAATGTCCGTTAAAAACCCCTTCTTGCGGATGCCAAACGCCACAATCTTCAGTCATAGGAATTACTTCGTGAATTTCATCAACATTTAAATCTCCACCAGTACCGTAGTAATGTTTTAGTAAAGGAGTAACTGCAGCATACCATCTTTCTAAAACTCCCTTTTTTCTAGAGTCATTAGGGTCGAAATTGATGCCAGATTTAGCGCCACCAATTGCAGGGCCAGAAACAGTGAATTTTACTTCCATCGTTTTTGCCAAAGAAGTTACTTCGTGTTTATCTAAGCCAACTCTCATCCGTGTTCCGCCACCAGCAGCACCACCTCTTAAAGAGTTAATTACTACCCATCCTTTTGCCTCAGTTTCAGCATCGTTCCATTCAAAAACGATTTCAGGAGTTTTATTTTCAAACTTATAGAGTAAATCTTTCATGTGTTTGTATTTATTATATCTAATAGTCACATGGAACTAGGGGAATAATAATTCTCAACCAAAGGAGTTTGGTTCTCCGCTCGTTTCATCTGAAAAGGCCGTACCCAATACCGCCAGTTCCTCTCCTGCATTCACCGTTGCGCCAATTGCATGCTGCACGGATGACAAACGTACGTGTCCATATACTGCGGTATAGGTCGCGTCGTCAATAACATATTCCACTACGAGTATTCCCCCATACCCCGTCGCCGAAGCCGCCTGTTGTACCACACCATCTGCAATGGCATA